>NZ_BAABCQ010000214.1:0-11659 GCF_039539045.1 Streptomyces marokkonensis | reverse complement strand
GATATTTCCTTTATCCCAATCGGAGCTATAACTACTTCTTCCACCTGTGTGGGTGACGAGTGGTACGGAGGAGCGACGGGCATGCCCGTGAGAAGCAACCCCACAGCACGGCAGCTCCGCTTCGGCGCCGAGCTCCGCAAGCTGCGCGAACACGCCGGCCTGACCTCGACCGAAGCAGCACGCCTCCTCGGCATCAAGCAAGCTCAGGTCAGCAACATGGAAACGGGCCGCCTCCCGGTGAGCGCCAACCGCGTGCGCACCCTGGCGTGCCAGTACGAGTGCCCCGACAAGGAACTCGTCGAAGCACTCGCCGGAATGACTGGTGAGCGCCGACGGGGCTGGTGGGAGGAGTACCGGGAGATCCTGCCGCCGGGGCTACTGGACCTGGCCGAGCTGGAACATCACGGAACCTCGCTGCGCACCGCCCACACCTCCGGCATCCCGGGCCTCCTCCAGACCCTGGACCACGCTCGCGAGGTGTTCCATCAGGTCGTCCCCGACCTGCCACCCCCGGAGGTGGAGCACCGGGCCTCGTTTCGCATCAAGCGCCAGGCGGTCCTCTTCCGTCAGAACCCGATCTCCTACCGGGCGATCATCCACGAAGCCGCCCTCCACATGCGGTTCGGCGGCCGGGATGTGGCGAAGCGCCAGCTCAAGCATCTGCTCAAGATGAGTGAGCACCCCAACATCTCGATCCACGTCATCCCCTTCGAGGCGGGCGGTTACCCGGGGGCGGGGCAGCCCATCTACTACGTACACGGCCCCGTACCGCCGCTCGACACGGTCCAACTCGACCAGTCGCACGGCATCGCCCTGCTGGGCGCGGAAGCCCAGCTGAACAAGTACCGCGTGGTTCTGGACCGCCTCATGTCCCTCAGCCTGATCGAGCTCGAGTCCCGAGCCCTCATCCACCACATCGTCCGGTCGACCTGAGAGGCAGTCATGCAGCTCATCCAGTGGCAGAAATCCACCTACTGCGGCGAAGGCGAGTCCTGCATCCACGTCACCGCGACAGTCACCGGCGTCCATCTCACCGAGAGCAGCGACCCCACCGGCTCCATACTCACCGTCACCCCCGCCGCCTTCGGCTCCCTGCTCACCGCAGCGAAGTCGAACACCCGACCGGCAGCCGTCCAGGTCTCCTTCACTCACGAGGGTGACGTCGACACCCCCGTCCGCATCCACACCACCGAGTCCCCGGGAACGGTCGTCACGACGGATCGTCAGAAGTGGGAAGCCTTCGCGCTCGGCGTGAGGGCAGGCGAGTTCGACCACTTCGCAGAAGGGCCCAACGATGTGACCACACGACAGGTTGCACTCCAGCCTCATTGCCCGGCGTAACCACACGTGGTACACAGAGTGACCATACGACTCTTCACACACCGGTCCGCGTCACCCCATTAGGGCCCGACGTGGACCGGTGGCAAGCTATTCGTACGAAACCCGCCAATCAATGACGCCAAGTCGACATACGACGGTGTCATTGTCAGCGACAATGAGGCTTGACCTCTGCACGTCCGCAGAGGGTGCGGAACTACCCAACAGGGGCGGTGACTTACATGCTCTTTGCGGCCGACGAGGGAGACATCAACACGATCATCGGGGGGATCGCCCCGGACTGGGGCCCCTTCGGCAGCCTGGGCAACGAGGCCAAGATCATGATCGAGGTGGTGATGGCCGTCGCGATTCTGCTCTGCCTCGGCATCGCCATCTGGGGTGCCGCCAAGCAGCGCATCGGCGCGACCGCGCTCCGCGACACCTTCAGCGCGGAGCAGGGCAAGGGCCTCATCGTCGCGGGCCTCACCGGCGTGTTCATCATCGGTTCGCTCGGCACACTCTTCACCATCGTGTACGGGATGGCCGTGTAGCCCGGTGAACATACCTGCCTCTCGTCCATCCCACCCGCCCGTCGTGCCAACCGGCTGAGGTTGCGTTTCCCTGATGTCGAGTCATCACACCGCGCCCGCGCGGGAACCAGCGCGGCTACCGTCGTACTTCTACGGCAGGCACGACGTCGAGGGGGCGTACACGGCATGAGTCTCGGAGACGACCAGGACTCCTCCCGCGGATACGGCGGCACCGGTCAGACACGCACCCGGCTGCCCGACGGGGGCAACGACGGCTACGGCGGCCCCCGTCGCGGCGGCCGCTCGTCGTCCCGCAGCGTGGTCACCGTGGTGGGCGTCGTCGTCCTCCTCCTCGCCGCGATCGCCTTCGCGAACCGTGGAGGAGACGATTCCGCATCCCCGGACGACGAGGCTGCGGACAAACCGAAGGTCTCGTCGACGGCGCCCTCCGGAACGCAGCCGGTACGGGCAGGCTTCGCCCATGACGAGCAGGGGGCACAGAGCGCGGCGGCGAACTACGCGGTGGCGCTGGGCTCGGCCGACATGTTCGACAAGGCCAAGCGTGACCCGATCCTCCAGGCCATCATCGTTCCCTCCAGAGTGTCCGACTTCGAAGCCACCCTGGACAAGGCATACAGCCCAAGCTTCAACAAGAACGTCGGCCTGAACGAGGACGGATCCACACCGAAGGGCTACACCTTCGTGTCCCGCACGAGCCCGGTCGGCACCAAGCTCACCAAGGGATCGGCCGCCAAGGCGACCGTCGAGGTCTGGTGCAGCGGTTTACTCGGACTCGCGGGTCAGAAGTCCACAGCCCCGGTCACGAGCAACTGGTTCACGATCACCATGGAGCTTGAGTGGGCCAACGGTGACTGGAAGATCGTGACGCACTCTCAGAAAGACGGACCGACGCCGATTCCGGGCGACGACAAGGCTTCCAGCGCGGACGAGATGGCGAAGGCCGTCCAGGAGTACGGAGGGTTCACGTATGCCCGCTAACCGTCGCGCACTTGAGCTGGCCGGCGTCCTCACTGCCGTACAGGCGACAGCCGTCCTCTTGGCCACCCGCGCCTTCGCCGCACCCACTCCTTCGCCCACGCCGAGTGATGATCCCTGCGACCTGATCCACGGCCCCGCCAAGGACTACTGCGAACGAGGAGAAGGCGGCGGCACCGGCGGCTCCACCGGAGGCGGTGGCGGCGACGGTGGCGACACCCTCGACTCCCCCACCACCACCCTGGACCCCCTCTCCTCCCTCGCCAAGGGCTTCGCCGACGCCGCCTCCTGGACCGTCGACGTCCTCAGCGACGCGGTGAAGAGCACCGCCGAGGTCGACTTCACGAACGGCACGTTCCTCAAGCAGTACGCCATCGTCTTCGGGGCGTCGGCGATCTTGACGCTGATCCTGTGGCTGTTGGCGGTCGCCAAACGCGCCGTGCGTGGCGTCCCCTTCACCACCGCGTTCTCCGAAGCCGTCGGGTTCCTCTGGCTCACCGTCCTGGCCTCGGCGTTCACCCCGCTGATCCTCTACACGGTCGTGTCCGCCACCGACGCCGTGACCGATGTCCTGGCCAAGGGCACCGGGGACCAGACGGACACGTTCTTCGGCACGTTCTCCGAGGCGCTGAAGCAGGGGAACGACATCGGCGGCGGCCCCATCATGCTGATCCTCGTGTCGTTCGTGTCGATCATCGCGGCAGGCGTGCTCTACCTGGAGCTGTACCTGCGGGCCGTCCTGCTGTACGTCGGCGCCCTGCTCGGTGTCGTCGTCTACGCCGGCCTGGTCGACAAGAACCTGTGGGGCCACGTCCGCCGCTGGGCGGGCATCATGATCGCCATCATCATGGTGAAGCCCGTGATCGTCATCGTGCTGGGTCTCGCCGGCGCGCTGACCACGGAGGAGGGGCCCGACTCCCTCGCCGCCATCGTCTCCGGCCTCGCGATCATCCTGCTGGCCATCTTCGCCTCCGCGATGATCTACCGCTTCGTCCCCGGCTTCGGCGACGAGATCGCGAACAGCCGCAACAACCGCCTCATGCAGGGCGCCGAGGGCAAGGCCGCGGCCGTCATGAGCTCCCCGGCGAACCTGGTCGCCCAAGGCATCAGGACCCACAGCACCCGCCACAACGGCGACGGCGGAGGCGGCGGCCAGCCGTCGTCCTCCTCCGCGTCCCGTCCCTCGAACCCCGCCTCCGGCGGAGTCGCCGCGCACAGCTCGCGCCCCTCGAACGGCGGTGGCGGAAGTGTCCCCTCCGCCGCGCCCGCACCGCGCTCCGGCAGCCCGGTGAACACGCCCCACGCCAGCACCAACCGCAACACCAGCGGTAGCAACAGCACAGGAGGTGACGGGCGTTGACGACCGAGTCCCACGTGTCCCATCCGGTCACGCCCCGCCGTACGTATCTGATCGGCCGCGCCCGGCCGAACGCGATCGTCGGCCGCAACCGCGAGACCGGTGAGATCGCGCTGATCGTCGTCGGCGCGTTCCTCGGCATGATGAGCGGGCTCCTCGTCCCCGTCCTGACCCTGCGCATCGCTCTGCTCGTCGGCTTCCCGATGCTCGCGCTGGCGGCCGTCTACGTGCCGTACAAGCACCGGACGTTCTACAAGTGGTTCGAGATCAACCGCAGCTACAAGCGGACGCTGCGCCGCGGCACCACCTACCGGTCCGGCACCGTCGAGGCCGGCACCAGGATCGACGGGCGGGAGGTCGAGGTCGGCCCGCCGCCCGGCATCGGCCGCATCACGTGGCTGGCGGCGCCCTTCGGCCCCGACGAGATCGCCGTACTGCTGCACGCCGACCGCAAGACGGTGACCGCCGCGATCGAGATCGAGGGGCCCGGCGTCGGCCTGCGCGACTCCGAGGACCAGGAAGCCCTCGTCGACCGCTTCGGCACCCTGCTCAAGCACGTGGCCAACGGCGACGGTTTCGTCACCCGGATCCAGATGCTGGCCCGCACCCTCCCGGCCGACCCCGACGCGCACGCCAAGGACGTCTCCCAGCGCGGCGACGATAAATCGCCGCCCTGGCTGCGGCAGTCGTACGACCAACTGCAGTCCATGGTGTCCACCAGCAGCGAGCAGCACCGCGCGTACCTCATCGCCTGCATGCACTACACCCGCGAGCTGGCCGCCGAGGCGCACACCATGGCCCGCGCCGCACGGCCTCAGAACGGACGCAAGCTGGACCGGGACGCGGGCCTCGCGGTGGTGATGGCGCGCGAGCTGACCGACATCTGCTCCCGCCTCCAGGAAGCCGACATCCGCGTACGACAGCCGCTGGGGCAGGGACGCCTCGCCTCCCTCATCCACGCCATGTACGACCCGGACCACCCCATCGACCACATCCAGGCCATGACCAAGCGCAACGCCTGGCCGGCCGAGCTGGACGCCATGGAGCCCACCTACCTCCAGGCCAAGACCCGCGAGTCCTCCACCCGCGCCCCCTGGTGCCACGCCACCGCATGGGTCAAGGAGTGGCCGATGACCCCGGTCGGCGTGAACTTCCTCGCGCCGCTCCTCGTCCACACCCCGGACGTCATCCGGACGGTCGCCGTGACGATGGACCTCGAACCCACCGAGGTCGCCATCGAACGCATGCTGACGGAGAAGACGAACGACGACGCCGAGGCGTCCCGCGCCGCCAAGATGAACCGCACCGTCGACCCGCGCGACATGGCCGCCCACTCGCGTCTCGACCAGCGCGGCGAGGACCTCGCCAGCGGCGCGGCCGGCGTCAACCTGGTCGGCTACATCACGGTCTCCTCGCGCTCCCCCGAGGCACTGGCCCGCGACAAGCGCACGATAAGGGCCTCGGCCGGCAAGTCGTACCTGAAACTGGAGTGGTGCGACCGTGAGCACCATCGCGCCTTCGTGAACACACTTCCGTTCGCCACCGGCATCCGAAGGTAGGGACTGAGCCTGATGCGGGACCCGCTGTCCGTCCTCACCGAAGCCTTCACGTCCTTCCTCTTCGGGAAGGTCGAGTCGACCCGCCCCCCGGTCCGCACCTCCACGGGCCAGGCGCAGGCCGTCTACCTGCCGACCGCCGCACCCGGCCTCGGCGACTCCGGCGTGATCATCGGCCGCGAGGTCTACTCCGGCAAGGGCTACATCTACGACCCCTTCCAGCTGTACGGCCAGCAGCTCCCGGCCCCGCACTGGCTGGTCCTCGGCGAGTCCGGCAACGGCAAGTCGGCGCTGGAGAAGACGTACGTGCTGCGCCAGCTCCGCTTCCGCGACCGCCAGGTCGTCGTCCTG
The DNA here is from genome assembly GCF_039539045.1 of Streptomyces marokkonensis. NCBI lineage: Bacteria > Bacillati > Actinomycetota > Actinomycetes > Kitasatosporales > Streptomycetaceae > Streptomyces > Streptomyces marokkonensis. The sequence goes on along the minus strand of NZ_BAABCQ010000214.1, from coordinate 5,552 downwards.
GACGCCCAGGGCGAGGACGGGGCCGGCGAATGGAACCTCATCGCGCAGAAGCTGGGTATAACTCCCATCCGGCTGGACCCGATGGCCGCACTCGACCAGGGCATCCGGCTCAACCCCCTCGACCCGGCGATCACGACGACCGGCCAGCTGGCGCTGCTCCGCACGATCATCGAGGTCGCGATGGGGCACGGTCTGGACGAGCGCTCCGGCTTCGCGCTCAAGGTCGCGCACGCCTACGTCAACGAGACCATCGTCCAGCGCCAGCCGGTCCTCACCGACATCGTCGAGCAGCTCCGCCACCCCGAGCCGGAGTCGGCCGAGGCGATGAACGTCGCCATAGACGACGTACGGGCGTGGGGCCTGGACGTGGCGCTGGTCCTGGACCGGCTCGTCGACGGCGACCTGCGCGGCATGTTCGACGGCCCGACGACGGTCGGCATCGACCTCGACGCGCCCCTCATCGTCTTCGATCTGTCCCACATCGACCGCAACTCCATCGCCATGCCGATCCTCATGGCCATCGTCGGCGTGTGGCTGGAGCACACCTGGATCCGCCCTGACCGGAAGAAGCGCATCTTCCTGGTCGAGGAGGCCTGGCACATCATCAACAGCCCGTTCGTGGCGCAGCTGTTCCAGCGGCTGCTCAAGTTCGGGCGCCGGCTGGGTCTGTCGTTCGTGGCGGTGGTGCACCACCTGTCGGACGTCGTCGACGGTGCGGCGGCAAGAGAGGCCGCGGCCATCCTCAAAATGGCCTCCACCCGGACCATCTACGCCCAGAAGGCCGACGAGGCGCGGGCCACGGGACGCGTCCTGGGCCTGCCACGCTGGGCCGTGGAGATCATCCCGTCCCTCACCCCCGGCATCGCGGTGTGGGACGTCAACGGCAACGTCCAGGTGGTCAAACACCTGATCACCGAGACCGAACGCCCCCTGGTCTTCACCGACCGGGCGATGACCGAGTCCTCCGCCGACTTCAACGACGACGCCCTGCGTGCCGCCGAACTGGAGGCGGAGGAGCGGGCGGCGGCGTTCATGGAACAGCACATCGGCGACTCCTCCGAATCGACGGTGGCGTAGGAGTCCGGACCGACGGCGGCGCAGGGATCCGGACCGACGGCGGCGCAGGAGTCCGGATCGAACGCGGCGTGGGAAGACGGGAGCGGCCGGACGCATGAGACGGGAGCGGCCGGACGCATGAGACGGGAGGGACCGGACGCATGAGACCGGACGGACCGGGTGACCATCACGGCAGGCGGCCGACCCAGCAGGGCGGCATTCCCGACGGCCTGCTCCTCGGCATCCTCGCCTTCATCCTCGGCATGACCGTGCTGGTGTGGACGGCGACCGGCCTGTCCGCCCTCTTCGCCCACGGCTCCTGGCCGGCCGGCGTCAGCTTCTCCGGCACCCCCCTGGCCATGCGCCACCTGATCTCCGAGCCCCACGACCTCCCCGGCGCCTGGCCGGACACCCCCGGGACGGCACTTTCCGGGTACGGGCTGTTCTGGGGGCTGTTCATCGGCCAGATGATGGTGCTGGTGGTCCTGACCGTCTTCGTACTGGGCACGGTGGCCCGGTGGCGGGCGGTACGGCAGCAGCGGCGAGCGGGACACCCCGAGCCGCGACCTGAGCCCGAGCCGAAGCCGCCCCCCGAACCGACACCGGCCCCTGCACCGGCCCCGTCGTACGAGGTACCGATGCACGAGGTACCGGCGCACGAGGTACCGGCGCACGAGGTACCGGCGCACGAGGTACCGATGCACGAGGTACCGGCGCACGAGGTACCGATCCCGAGATCGCCACGCCAGGAGACACGGCCGACGGAGAAGCCCCTGACCAGCATCACAGCCCCCACCTCCACCCCCGACGGCGGACGGATGAGCGGGTGGGAGGCGAACCGCACCGAAACCACGGTGCACTACGGCCCGCCCGACACCCGCCACTCGACCGCCGTCCACGCGGTCCGCGACGCGGCGGGCCCCGCCCTCGTCATCACCTCGAACCCGGCCCTGTGGTCGGACACCAAGGACGCCCGCGCGAAACTCGGCCCCTGCCACCTCTACGACCCGAGCCACCTCTGCGACACCCCGGCCCGCCTCCACTGGTCCCCCACCGCGGGCTGCGAGGACCGGCAGACGGCCATGAGCAGAGCGGCCGGCCTCCTCACCCCGGTCCGCCCCACCGCCCGGCTCGACCAGGCGGTCGGCGACACCGCCGAACTGCTCCTGCGCAGCTACCTCCACGCCGCCGCCATCGACGGCCGCACCGTCCGCCACGTCCACCGCTGGTCCCAGGGCCTCCAGATCCAGGACGCCGTACGCATCCTCCGTACCCACCCCAAGGCCGCACCGGGCGCCGCGGGCGAGCTCGAAGGGGCCCTCACCGCCCACCCCGAACGCCGGGACATGGCACAGCAGCTGACGACCCGTGCCCTGGCCACCCTCTCGACGGTCAACATCCGCGAGGCGTGCACTCCCAACCGAAATGATGCCCTCGCCTTGGATTCCTTCATCCACGAACAGGGAACCCTTTACGTGGTGGGTGAATCCATCGAAGACCCCCGGACGAGCCCGGGCGCGATGCCGCTGCTGACGGCGCTCGTCTCAAGCGTGGTCGAGCGCGGCCGGCGCATGGCCGAACGGTCATCCTCCGGTCGCCTCGACCCACCAATGACGCTCGTCCTGGACGACGTCGCGGCCGTGGCCCCGCTTCCCCAGCTCCCGGAGCTGCTGGCCACCGGGGCGGACCGAGGCATGCCGACCCTGGCCCTGCTCCGGTCCCGTGAACAGGGCCGGGCCCGCTGGCCCCACGACGAACTGCCGGTATGACGTGAGCAGACCCGGACCCACGAACCCGCGTCACCGCGGGCCGGCGTCACCGCGGGCCGACGTCACCGCTCGAGCACGAACTCCAGCTCGTGGTCACCGGGCACGCCCGCCAGCGGCACCGTCCGCCCGCTCGGCACGAACCCCGCCTTCCGGTACGAGCCCTGCGCCCGCCCGTTCTCCGGGTGCACGATGAGCCGCACCGCCTCCAGGCCGCTCGCCCAGGCCCATTCCACCCCAGCGCCGAACAGCGCCCCGGTCAGCCCGCTCCCCCGCCACTCGGGCCGTACGAACACACCGACCACGTGCCCCTGCCGCCGCTCCACGGGGACCCCGGCCCAGTCCGTCGTACCGGCCTCCTCGACCAGCACGGTCAGTGTGCCGAGCCACCGGCCTCCGGGCCCCACCGCGACGATCTGCCGTGCCCCGGACGCGCCCTCGGCAGCGCCGGCCGCCCGCTTCTGCCAGTAGGAGTCGGGCCGCGCCGCGGCGTCGTCGTACGTCTCCAGGTACGCGAGATGCGCGACCGGGTCCCGCAGCGCGCGAAGCCGCAGCTCCTTCACGGACGGCCACTCGTCGGCACGTATGGAACGGATCGCGTAGTCACCGGGGACCGAGGCACTCATGCGGGCCACCGTAATACCCGGGTACTACGACCCTCACCCGATATACGGCCCCCCGGCGGACGCCCAACGCGCCCGTACCCCCGACCATGGTCTGATGGAGCCCGCGAAGCACGCGCCGGATGAACCAGCGGCCGAACCCCTCACCGAGTACGTCCAGCGTGCCACCGATCGAGTACGCGCCTTCGACCGCCGTCGTCCGCTCGTCTGGGACCTGAGCTTCACCGGCTTCTGGGTCACAGCGGCCCTGATCGACTACACCGGCGGGGGCTGGCGCTACAACGCCCACAACCTCGACGTGCCGGGCTGGCTCCTCCTCACCATGAGCCTCGGCTTGTCGGCCCCCATGCTCTGGCGACGCACCCATCCCCGGACCGTCCTTCTCGTCGCCGCGCCGCTCACCTTCCTGAACGCCTGGACCGGCGCCGCCCTCCAGGCGGCCCTGCTCCACCAGCTGTTCCTCCTCTACCACATCACCCTGCGCCCGCCTCTGCGCAATCTGTGGTGGGCAACGGGACTGGTGACAAGCTCGACCTGCGTCTCCCTGGCCCGGTACGGAGAGGGAGGGAGCGCATGGCACCAACAGATCGGCTCCCAGGTCCTGTCCGTCGGCGTCGTCGCGCTGATCGCCGTTACAGTCCGAACGCGACGCAACTACGCCGAGGCCCGTGAGGACCGCGCCCGTCGCCTGGAGACCGAACGCGACCAGCAGCTCCGGCTCGCGGCCGCCGCCGAACGCGCCCGCATAGCGCGGGAGATGCACGACATCATCGGCCACAACCTCTCCGTCATCACTGGCCTCGCCGACGGTGGCCGTTACGCCGCCGCCAAGTCCCCCGAGCGCGCCACCCAGGCCCTGGACGCCATCGGCACCACCAGCCGACAGGCCCTGGACGAACTCCGCCGCCTGCTCGACGTCCTGCGCGACGAGGAACAGGACGACACCCATGTGGCCGAGCTGAACCCGCAACCCGCCCTCACCGATCTCGACCAACTCCTCGACGGCGTCCGCAAGGCGGGCCTCCCCGTCCGTACGACGGTCGAGGGCCACCCCACGCTCCCCGAGGGCCGCCAGCTGACGCTCTACCGCGTCATCCAGGAGGCCCTCACCAACACCCTCAAGCACGCCGGCCCCGACGCCACCGCCCACATCGACCTCTCCTACGACACCGGGGGCGCCGTCGCCCTCACCGTCACAGACACCGGCCGCGGCGGACCGGCCCCCGCCCTGTCCGACGGACGTGGACTGCCCGGAATGCGTGAGCGGACATCCCTGTACGGCGGCACACTGGAGGCCGGCCCGCGCCCACGTCCCGAGCGGGGCTGGCGCGTACACCTGCACCTACCGGAGGAACCCCCGCAGTGACCACCGTCCTCATCGCCGACGACCAGCCACTCCAGCGCTTCGGCTTCCGGATGCTCCTGGAGAGCCAGGACGACATGACGGTCCTGGGCGAGGCGGCCAACGGCGCCGAAGCCGCCCGTATGACAGCCGAACTCCATCCCGACGTCGTCCTCATGGACGTCCGCATGCCCGGCCTGGACGGCATCGAGGCGACCCGGCGCATCGTCGCGGGCGGCGACCGCACGCGGGTCCTCATCCTGACCACCTTCGACCTCGACGAGTACGCCTACGCCGGCCTGCGCGCAGGAGCCTCCGGCTTCCTCGTCAAGGACGCCCAGCCGGAGGAGCTGCTCGCCGGCATCCGCGCGGTGGCCACGGGCGACGCGGTGGTGGCGCCCAGCCTGACCCGCCGCCTGCTCGACGCGTACGTCCACCACCTGCCCGCCGCCTCCCGGCCGGAGGACGCCCCGGATCCGCGCCTGGCCTCTCTCACCGACCGGGAGAGCGAGATCCTCAGAGTGATGGGCCAGGGCTGGACCAACACCGAGATAGCGGAACGCCTCCACCTCGCCGAGTCGACGGTGAAGACCCACGTGGGCCGCATCCTGGCCAAGACGGGCTCCCGCGACCGCGTCCAGGCAGTGATCCTGGCGTACGACGCGAAGCTGGTGAAGCCGGCCTGAAACGGTCCTGGAAACAGGCCTGGAAAAGGCATGGAGCACGGGCCTGAAACGCAGAAAAGCCCCGCACCGTTCCCGGTGC
>NZ_BAABCQ010000213.1:0-11683 GCF_039539045.1 Streptomyces marokkonensis | reverse complement strand
CGATCGTCCGGCCCGCTGATTCCAATCGTCGGCGGGCAGCAGCATGAGCAGGAAGAACACGACGACGGCGAATACGCCAAGCGTGCGGAGCTGTCTGGCCAGATAGGCGTTGGCGCCTTCCTGGACGGCCGCCGCGATCTTCTTCATGCTGTCGGTTCCCTCGCCTGCCGCGAGCACCTGGCGCACCAGAACTCCCGCGAGCACCAGCGCGGCCAGCGCGACGACCGCGATGACGGCGACCAGGACGCGGTTCGAGTCGGTCAGCACGGCGGCTGCGACGGTCGAGGTGTCGCCCAACTGATGAGGGGTGGAAAGCTCCGCCATTCGTCCTCCTTGACGCTTGGGCTGAGCTCAAGATGTGGACGGGATTGTAGGTACCGGAACCTGATCAAAACAGTGCACGACAAAAAGAATTGACCTGTCAACCCGAAGGGCACAGAAGCAGTAATGCTCTTCCGGCATTAATGGCGATCACAGGGCGTGCGCATTGTCGTGATCCATAAGAGGCAGGCCGGTTCTCGCGCGAATCCGGTCGTGAATGAATTCACCTGACGCGCGCACGGCACCACTGTATGCGCGGACCTTGCCTTCCGCACATGACGAAGGGCCCTACGAGGTAGGGCCCTTCGGGTGACTCGCGTGTGACTTTCTTGGGGTCTGCGTGAGGCCTCGGGCGACCGAGGTGGGTGTCAGACCGGCGGCAGCACCGTCGGTGCGGTCGGCCAGGTCATGCGGATCAGACCGCCGCCCTCGCCGGCCGTGACCTCCACGTCGTCGACGAGTCCGCTGATGACAGCGAGACCCATCTCGTCCTCCTCGGCCTCCACGTCGTCGACGGCGCCCGGGTTTCCGGCCCCGGGTACCGCGTGCGGCGCCTCGTCGCCGACCTCGATGGAGAACTGCTTCTCCTCCTCGATCAGCGACACCTTGACCGGCGCCGTGATGCCGACGTGCTGATGCAGACCCACAGCCCGGGTGCAGGCCTCGCCGACAGCGAGCCTGACCTCGTCGAGGACGGCCTCGTCCACTCCGGCCCTGCGTGCCACCGCCGCCGCCACCAGACGGGCGGTGCGGACATGCTCGGGCAGCGCGCTGAAACGGAGTTCGACGGTGGCCATGCATCCCCCTCGGAACTACGGGCGTGCTTTCGAGGGTCCGGGCCGCCGACAGCCCGGACCTCGCTTGTTCTGCTGTGGTCCCGGGCCCAGGAGCCCGGGACCGGCCGTCAGTCGGTGGCCGCCACCGCTTCCTCGACCGAGGTGTGAATGGGGAACACCTTGGTGAGGCCGGTGATACGGAAGATCTTGAGAATGCGCTCCTGGTTGCAGACCAGGCGCAGCGAGCCCTCATGGGCACGCACCCGCTTCAGTCCGCCCACCAGCACGCCGAGCCCAGTGGAGTCGAGGAAGTCCACGCCCTCCATGTCGACGACGAGGTGGAAACTCCCGTCGTTCACGAGCTCGACCAGCTGCTCTCGCAGCTTGGGCGCGGTGTATACGTCAATTTCGCCACCGACCTCGACGACCGTACGATCGCCGACGGTACGGGTCGACAGGGACAGGTCCACGGATCCTCCAGCACCTTGCTATCGAGCGGGTCGCCCTTCGGGACACCTCGGCTTGAAGCCCCCAGGACGGTTCGCCAGCCGCGATGGCATTCAATCACTTACCGGCAGGCGTGCACGACGCCTTGGCCCCATTGTCCGTCACGCCAGTGACAGACTCGGTGCCGATGGCCAAGAATCACCGACCCGATCGACCCCCGGCGGAGCCCGGCTCCCGGCCGGATCCGGGCATGGTCCTGGACCGGCTCGCCGGGGGGCCGAACCGGGCTACGCGCATCACTCATACGGAGCACTTGCCCCCGCGTGCGGGCCGTCATGCCGTCTGGCCGGTACGGATTCGGCCGGAGGTCGTCGCGGCGGTGCGGGCCGCGGGCATCGAACACCCCTGGGCCCACCAGGCACGGGTGGCCGAGCACGCCCTGGACGGCGACTCGGTCGTCGTCGCCACCGGCACCGCGTCCGGCAAGTCCCTGGCCTACCTGGTGCCGGTGCTGTCGACGCTGCTGGACGGCTCCGAGGCCCCCAACGGACGTGGCGCCACCACCCTCTACCTGGCCCCGACCAAGGCCCTCGCCGCCGACCAGTGCCGGTCCGTGAAGGAACTTTCACAACCTCTGGGCACATCAGTGCGGACCGCGGTGTACGACGGCGACACTCCGTTCGAAGAACGCGAGTGGATCCGTCAGTACGGCACCTACGTGCTGACCAACCCGGACATGCTGCACCGCGGCATCCTGCCGTCCCACCCCCGCTGGTCCTCCTTCCTGAAATCGCTGAAGTACGTCGTCGTCGACGAGTGCCACACCTACCGCGGCGTCTTCGGCTCCCATGTCGCCCAGGTGCTCCGAAGATTGCGCCGACTGTGTGCGCGCTACGGCGCGTCGCCCGTGTTCCTGCTCGCCTCCGCCACCTCCGCCGAGCCCGCGGTCGCTGCCCGCCGGCTCACCGGCCTGCCGGTGGTCGAGGTCGCGGACGACGCCTCACCACGCGGTGAACTGGTGTTCGCCCTGTGGGAACCGCCGCTGACCGAGATGGCGGGCGAGAAGGGCGCGCCGGTCCGCCGCACGGCCACCGCCGAGGCCGCCGACCTGCTCACCGACCTCACTGTGCAGGGCATGCGTTCGATCACCTTCGTCCGCTCCCGGCGCGGCGCCGAGCTGATCTCGGTGATCGCCAAGGAACGCCTGGCCGAGGTCGACCGCGCGCTGGCCCGGCGCGTGGCGGCGTACCGCGGCGGCTACCTCCCCGAGGAGCGCCGCGCCCTGGAACGCGCCCTGCACTCGGGTGAACTCCTCGGCCTCGCGGCGACGAACGCCCTCGAACTCGGCCTCGACATCTCCGGTCTGGACGCCGTGGTGATCGCCGGCTACCCGGGAACCCGGGCCTCGCTGTGGCAGCAGGCGGGCCGGGCGGGGCGCGCCGGGCAGGGAGCCCTCGCGGTGCTGGTCGCCCGCGACGATCCGCTGGACACCTTCCTCGTCCACCACCCCGAGGCCCTGTTCGACCGGCCGGTGGAATCCACGGTCCTCGACCCCGACAACCCCTACGTTCTCGCTCCCCACCTGTGCGCGGCGGCGGCCGAGCTCCCCCTGACCGAGGAGGACCTGCCCCTCTTCGGCCCGGCCTGCGAGGAACTGCTCCCCCAGCTCGAGGAGGCCAGGCTGCTGCGCCGCCGGACCAGGGCCTGGCACTGGACGCGCCGAGAACGGGCCGCCGACCTGACCGACATCCGCGGGGAGGGCGGACGGCCGGTCCAGGTCGTCGAGGCCGGTACGGGCCGGCTGCTGGGCACGGTCGACGCCGCCGCCTCCCACACGGCGGTTCACGAGGGCGCCGTGCACCTGCACCAGGGCCGCACCTATCTCGTCCGCTCCCTGGACCTGGAGGACTCCGTCGCGCTGGTCGAGCAGGCCACTCCGTCATACTCCACGGTCGCCCGCGACACGACGGCGATCTCGGTCCTGGAGACGGACACCGAGGTCTCCTGGGGTGACGGACGCCTGTGCTACGGCTCCGTCGAGGTCACCAACCAAGTGGTCTCCTTCCTGCGCCGGCGCCTCATCACCGGTGAGGTCCTGGGCGAGACGAAACTCGCCCTCCCTCCCCGGACGCTGCGCACGCGCGCGGTGTGGTGGACGGTCACCGAGGACCAGATGGACGCGGCCCGGATCAACCCGGAGATCCTCGGCGGGGCCCTGCACGCCGCCGAGCACGCCTCGATCGGCATGCTGCCCCTGTTCGCGACGTGCGACCGCCGGGACATCGGCGGCGTGTCGGTCCCCCTGCACCCGGACACGCTGCTGCCGACGGTCTTCGTGTACGACGGCCATCCGGGCGGCGCGGGCTTCGCCGAGCGCGCCTTCCACACAGCCGTCGACTGGCTCACGGCCACCCGGGAGGCCATCGCCTCCTGCGAGTGCGACGCCGGCTGCCCGTCCTGCATCCAGTCCCCCAAGTGCGGCAACGGCAACGAACCACTCCACAAGCGGGGCGCCCTACGGCTGCTCACGGTGCTGCTGCGCGGAGCGGCGGAGGCGAGGACGGACCGGGGTGCGGAGGCAGGGGCGGAGCCGTAACCGCGACCGCAACCGCAACCGAAGGTGGAGAGAGTGCCGGAGGTGGAGAGGGGGCCGGGAAGGTGACCCGCTGCCGGCACGGAGGCGGGGCAGTCGAAACCCATTCCGTGAACCCCACCGGCGCCGTCTCGGCCACCGGTGCACCGTTCGGTGGTACGTCCGTAGCCCGGGTCCGCATGACCCGGTTCGGTGGTACGCCCGTGGCTGGGCCCGCTCTCGCCCGGACCTCCGCCGTGAACGGCCCACGGCCCGAGGCCGCCGTCACGTCCGAGATCTGACCGGTGAGCACGCACCGCACCAGCTGTGTCCCCTGGGCCCGCGCGACCCGGTCCGCCCGGGCACATGCCGCCGTGCCGCCCCGTGCCCAGTGGTCCGCCGCCGCGAGCGCCGCCAGGTCGGCACCACCGGCCGCACGATGCCGGGCCACGACGGCTTGGCCGAGGGCCAGCACGATGCCGAACACCACGCACAGAACACTGATGGCACCGACGCTCCACACCGTGGCAGATCCTTGATCGGCCCCGGCCCCGGCCCCGGCCTCGGATCGGAATCGGAATCGGAATCGGGATCGGGATCGGGATCGGGATCGGGATCGGGATCGGCATACGGATCCGAATCCGTATCGGGTGCTCCGATCGGTCACCGGCGCCGGCCGGGCACTGTCCCTCATGGCCCCACCCCCACCGTCTGCTCCACGGAAGCCACGGCCTCCTCCCGTACTTCGAAGGGCAACCCGTGCAACGCCGGTGCCTCGGCCACCACGGTCACCCGGACACGGCCCTCCTCCCGGCTGACCGTGACCCGCGCCCCGCTCGGTGCCGCCTCTCTGGCGACCTCGACGACCGCGTCGGCCGGATCCTGCCGGGCCGCCGCGCGTGCGCCCGCCCGGGCCGCGTCCACGCACTGGATCTGAGCGGCGACCACGAGCAGCCCGCACACCAGTGCCATGGCGAACACCACCAACACCGGCAGCACCACGGCAGTCTCCGCCGTCACGAACCCGTTGTCGGAGCCACCGCCGAAGCGATCGCCCGAGTGACTGTCAGAGCCACCGCCATGGTGACGGCCGGATTCTCCGTGGGACCTCCTCCCGGCTGCCCGCTCACATCCGCGCATCGAGCGCCTGCTTCACGATGCCCTGCAGCTCCGCGCTGACCCCGCCGCTCGTCACCACCTTGTAGAGCACCACGGCGAACGCCACCGCCGCGACGATCCCCATCGCGTACTCGGACGTGACCATTCCCGCGTCCTGCCGTGCCTTGCGTGCTGCTCCGCCCACCCAGGCGCTCAGTCGCGCCCGTACTGCCTGACACATCTCGCACTTCCCGCACCGTCCGCACTGTCCGCATTTTCCATACTTCTGGCACATCACAACCTCCGTATGGTCTGTTCCCGTTGCTCACTTGTTCGTCCGTCTGTCACTCGTCGGTCACTCACCCGTGGGCTCGGCGCCCGCCCGTTCCGGTCCGTCAGCCACCTCCTCCTCCGTCTCCCAGCACCCCGCCCGCGAGACCGATCACCACCGGCAACACGCCCACCGCGATGAACGCGGGCAGAAAGCACAGCCCCACCGGCGCGGTGACCATGACCGCCGCCCGGCGGGCCCGTGCCGTCGTGTTCCGGGCCCAGTCGGCACGGGCTTGAGCCGCGAGCCGGGCGACCGGGCCGGCCGCGGGCAGGCCGGACACGTCGGCCCGCTCCAGCAGCCGTGCCAGCGGGCCGGCGCCCGGGAGAGCGGCCAACGAGCGCCAGGATCCGCCAGGTTCGCCACCGAGCCGGACCTCCGCCGCGCCGCGCACCAACGCGTTCCCGACGGGCCCGCCGAGGGCATCACCCACCGCTTGGGCCGCGTCCACCGGCCCGGCGCCCGCCGCGACGCAGGCCGCGAGCAGGTCGGCCGCCAACGGCAGTTGGCGAGCGGCTTGTGCGGCAACGGCCTCCGCCGCGTCCGTACCGACGGCCGATCGTCGTGAGCGCCGACGCCACACCCCTGCCGCGCCCACCAGCCCCACCACGACGCCGACCACACCTTCGACCAGGAACCACCCGGCAACCACCGTGCCCACCAGCGGCAGCCAACTGCGGACGGCGCCCAGCACCTCGGCGCGCCGGGAAACGGCCCGAGCCGGTTCAGGGGTCAGCAACCCGGTGAGCCGCCTGCGTACCGCCCGCTCCCGCCGCGCGGCTCCGAACCCGCGCGCCAGCCATCCGGCAACCAACACCGTCGCCACCACTGCCCACAGCGCCGCCCACACCGTTGCTCCCAGCCTGTGGACGACATCCCCGTTCACGACACCGCCTCCGCTCCTCGTACGATCCGCGACACCCACCACAGCCCCAGGCCCTCCAGCACCCCGCCGGCCAGCAGACAGCCCAGCCCAGCTCCGGTGTGCAGCAGCACGTGCAACGGGTCGGATCCGAGGGCGACACCGAGCAGGAGGCCCAGGGCCGGGAGACCGGCGAGCATCACCGCCGTGGCGCGAGAGCCCGCCAACTGGGCGCGCAGGTCGGAGCGCTGGTCCCGTTCGGCGCGTAGCGCGCCCTCGAGCCGATCGAGCCCGGCCGCGAGTCCAGCACCCTGGTCGACGGCGACCCGCCAACACGCCGCCAGCCCTCTCAGCCCCTCGGCACCCGGCTGCCGTGCCGCCACCGCCAGCGCGCCCGGCACGTCACCGCCGAACCGGGCCGCTGCCAGCACCGCCGCCTGCCCGTCACCGAGTGCTCCGGAGTCGTGGGCGGCATACAGCAGCGCCTCACCCGGCTGCCGCCCCGCCCGCACCTCCCCGGCGAGCGCTCCGCAGAGCGCGATCACCGCGTCCTGCCCGCGCTCCCGGTCCCGCCGCGCACTGCCTGCCAACCGCGTCCGCCGCAGCACGGGCACCCCGGCCGCCCCCGCCACGACCGGCAGCACCGAACCGCCCAGCACCGCCAGCACCAGTCCGGCCGCCAACGACCACCACTCGGGCCTCAGCCGACCACGGACGCGCCTCAGTCCGTCCGCCAGCCGGCGCCGCGTTGGCGGCCCGAACCCGGCCGCCCCGCCACCGGCGAGCACCAGTCGCGCCCGCCGCGCCCCGGAGTGCCAGCCACTCCCGGCCAGCCACGCCGCCGCCGACAGACACGCCAGGGCCATGCTCGTCGACAGTCCACCCGTCCCCATCACCTGTGTGCCTCCAGTCCACCGGTCCGCGTTTCGGTCCCGTCGCCGCGCAGCAGCTCCCGCAGCCGCTCCCAGCCGCGCTCGGCCACGAAGGCCTCCCCGCCCCACCGCAGTGCCGGCACCGTCCGCACCAGCCCCGACGGGTCGCGCTCCAGTACGTGCACCTCGGCGATCCGGCGCCGTCCGGTTCTGTCCCGTACCAGGTGCAGGACCACTGAAAGGGCCGCCGCGAGCTGGCTGTGCAGGGCCGCCCGGTCGAGGCCTGCGGCAGTGCCAAGCGCCTCCAGTCGGGCCGGTACGTCGGCGGCGGCATTGGCGTGCACCGTCCCGCAGCCGCTGTGACCGGTGTTCAACGCCGCCAGCAGGTGGATCACTTCGGCGCCGCGTACCTCGCCGACAACGAGCATGTCCGGTCGCATGCGCAGCGCTTGTCGCACCAGGTCCTCCAAGGTGACCAGGCCTGCTGCCTCTTGGTTGGCGGGTCGGGTCTCCAGGCGGACGACGTGCGGATGGTCCGGTCGCAGTTCCGCCGAGTCCTCGGCGAGCACGATGCGCTCGTCCGGTCCGACGAGGCCGAGCAACGCACTCAGCAGCGTCGTCTTACCGCTGCCAGTGCCGCCGCTGACGAGGAAGGACAGCCGTGCTCCCAACAGCGCGCGCAGGACGCGGTCACCGCCGGGCGGCACGGTGCCCGCCGCCGCCAGTTCGTCGAGCGTGAACGCGCGCGGCCGGACCACCCGTAGCGACAGACAGGTGCAGCCGACGGCGACCGGGGGCAGTACGGCGTGCAGCCGGGTGCCGTCGGGCAGCCTGGCGTCCACCCAGGGCCGGGCGTCGTCGAGCCGGCGTCCGGCGACTGTGGCAAGGCGCTGCGCAAGCCGCCGTACGGCACCGGCGTCCGGAAAGGAAACCGTCGTCAGCTCCAGTCCGCCACCCCGGTCCACCCAGACCCGGTCCGGGGCGGACACCAGCACGTCGGTCACCGACGGATCTGCGAGCAGCGGTTCCAGCGGTCCGCTTCCGACCAGCTCCGACCTCAGCTGCTCAGCGGCACCGAGGATTTCGGCGTCCCCGAGCACCCGGCCCTGCTCCCGCAGTGCCTGCGCCACTCGGGCGGGCGTCGGCTCGGCCCCGCTCTCCGCAAGCCGGCGCCGGACGCCGTCGAGCATCCCGGGGGCGGCGCCCAGACCTCTCCGTGAGGCCTCTGCCCGAGGCCAATCGGACGTCGGCCCCGTGAACCGCCCCTGGGCCGCACTCGTCGATGCGGAGATCCTGCCGGAAACCGATCTCGAGAGCGTTCCTGACACCGGCCCCGAGGACCACCCGAAGTCCGCTTCCGAGCTATCCGGGGAGGTCCCTCCCGGGACATCCCGGGAAATCGCTCCCGAGGCATCCGGGGAAGGCGCTCCCCAGAGACCCGGGGAAGTCGCCCCCGAGGACCTCCTGGAGGCCCAGCCCGGGACCGCCCGGCCGGTCGGCCCTGCGTTCCTACCGGTAGCCCGGCGGCCCGGCCCTCCACTCGGGGTCCGTCCCGAGGGCATTTCGGAGGCTCCGCCCGGCGCCTGCTCGTCGGCGGGGCCCGGTGCCACTTCGGAGTCCGTCCCTCCGGACGCCCGAGGGGCCGGCTCGACCGCGGACTCGCCGACAGCCGGTCCCGGCCACCTGCCTCCTGCTCCCTCGGCCGGCACGCCACCGGCGCGCGTGCCGCCACCGACCCTCTGTGAGCGCACCGACGCCCTCATGCCGCCCCGCCCGTCTCCACCAGCGCGCGCTCCCAGAACTCCCGGCAGAAGCGCGCCAGCGGCCCGCGTGCGGACGCGCCCGGAGGGCGCCTGCTCTCGGTGGCGCGCAGGAGCCCGGATTCGACGGGCACCTCACCGGCCAGAGGCAGTCCGAGCAGCCGGGCGACCTCCCGGTCGTCGAGGCCGGAGGCGTACGGCCCCCGCACCGCGACGCGGAGGTCGCGCAGAACCATGCCGACGGCCGTGGCCACCCGGTCGGCCGCCGCGACGGCCCGCAGTTCGGCCGGTACGACGAGGAGCCCGACGTCGAGCTGGGCGAGCACCTCGGCGACGCCGTCGTCGACCCGGCGCGGCAGGTCGACGACGACCGTGCCGCCCCTGCGCCGCGCCGCCGCGAGCACCGCCCGTACGGCCTGGGGCGGCACCGTGACACGGTCGCCCCGGTCCCAGCTGAGCACCCGCAGCGAGTGCAGCTCGGGCAGCGACTCCTCCAGGGCGCCGCTGCCGACCCTCCCGCGCGAGGCCGCGAACGCGGGCCACCTCAGCCCCTCTGCCGTCTCGCCGCCGAGGAGGACGTCGAGACCGCCACCCAGCGGATCGGCGTCCACGAGGAGGCTGCGCAGCCCCTCCCGGGCGGAGGTGACAGCCAGTGCGCAGGCCAGGGTGGACGCTCCGGCACCGCCCCGGCCGCCGATCACGCCGACGGTGAGAGCGGGCCGTCCAACGCCCTCGGCGACGTCGGCGATGCGGTCGACCAGCCACTGCTCGCCGTCGGGCAGCATCAGGACGTGGTCGGCGCCGATCTCGACGGCCCGCTGCCAGACTCCCGAGTCGTCCTGGTCACGGCCCACGAGGACCACTCCTCGTCTCCGCGCGGCACCGCGCACACGCCGCGCGGCGTCGTCGCCGACGAGGACGAGCGGCGCGGCCTCCCAACTGCCCCGCTGTCCGGAGGAGGCGGGTGCAGCGGGCACCGAGTGGTGTACCTCCGGCGTGGCGCCGGCGGCCGCGCACAGGCGCAGCAGGTCGTCGAGGAGCTCGGTGTCCTCGGTGACGATCAATGGCCCGCCCTGCCGCCCTCCGGCGGCGTGCGGTGGGTCGTGGGTGATGGTTCCGGTCATGGTCTGTGTCCCCCTTCGCTGCGACTCCCGCGGTCGCGCCCGACATCCGTGATCTCGCACAGCCCTGTGGCCCTGCGGCACCTCACCGTGTGATGAACCGGCAACCGGTCCCCACACGAGCGGCCGGCGTGAACGCCCGAGGTGACCCCGACATGTACGTCGGCTTGAACTTCGGTCGAGCCCGCCATACACGTCCTGCAAACAGAACCGGCCGTAGAACTCGGCGCGGCCAGGACGCATGGGAATCACGGTGCGGCGATCCGGGAAATCGTGTGGATCTTGGTCAAAAACTGTGGACGCCTCGATGGCTGTGAATATCGCCTTCACCCGAACCAGTGAGCCCCACCACACCCCGCTTCACCTCGCGCAGGACTCTCGCAACGCAGCAACCCGACTACTCTGCGTAGATAGTCATGCGCATGACAATTCGCTCCTCGGTGCCACCGCGATGAGCGGCCTGGAGCAGGATGAAGAGAGGAAAAACCCACCCGGACATGCGACGACCCCCGCCGGGGGGGAGAGCGGGGGTCGTCTCCACGGCCGACTCGGGGGGGAGGAGTCGGACCGGGTTAGCACGGTCGCGAACGATCCGTGACTTCCATGGTGTACCCGAGAGCCATCTCAAGCAAACCCACGCGCCCCACCTTACGCCGAATGGGCTGCGCCTATGCTCAGGCTCGTGGAAAACCACTCCTTGCCCCACTCCATGCCCCGCGCGGCGGCCTTCTTCGACCTGGACAAGACGGTCATTGCGAAGTCGAGCACGCTCACCTTCAGTAAGTCGTTCTACCAAGGCGGGTTGATCAACCGCAGGGCTGTCTTGCGTACCGCGTATGCCCAGTTCGTCTTCCTGGCGGGCGGGGCCGACCACGACCAGATGGAGCGGATGCGCGAGTACCTCTCCGCGCTCTGCCGCGGCTGGAACGTCCAGCTGGTCAAGGAACTCGTCGCCGAGACCCTGCACGACCTGATCGACCCGATCATCTACGACGAGGCCGCCTCACTGATCGAGGAGCACCACACCGCCGGCCGCGACGTCGTGATCGTCTCCACGTCGGGCGCCGAGGTCGTCGAGCCGATCGGTGAACTGCTGGGCGCGGATCGTGTGGTGGCGACGCGCATGATCGTGGGCGACGACGGCTGCTTCACGGGAGAGGTGGAGTACTACGCGTACGGCCCGACCAAGGCGGAGGCGATCCGGGAGCTGGCCGAGTCCGAGGGGTACGACCTGACCCGCTGCTATGCCTACAGCGACTCGGCGACCGACCTGCCGATGCTGAAGTCCGTCGGCCATCCCCACGCGGTGAACCCGGACCGGGCTCTGCGCCGAGAGGCTCTCGCGCGCGAGTGGCCGATCCTCGATTTCCATCGCCCGGTACGGCTCAAGCAGCGGATCCGGCGCTTTTCCGTACCACCGCGCCCGGCTCTCGTCGCCGTCGCCGCGGTGGGCGCCGCGGCGGCCACCGCGGGCATCGTCTGGTACGCGAGCCGACGGCGAACCACGGCGGCCTGACCGGCCC
>NZ_BAABCQ010000212.1:0-11750 GCF_039539045.1 Streptomyces marokkonensis | reverse complement strand
GCCATGGCGACAGAGTAGATGAACCTAACCTCGGGCTTTCGCTTGGAGTCCGTCCGGATCATGGGCGGGAATGCGAAAGTGCCTTCTGAGCTGGGACGATGAACCTTGTCGAGGGGTTCTGTCGGTCCAGGTGGAAGGCACTTTCTGCGTGCAGGGTATCGGTTCGCGTCCCAGGCTTCATGTCTCCGCTGACGGTGCGGGGGTGGTTGGTCACGCCGGGACACGGCTACTGGCTGATCTCGCCGACGTCACACGGCTGACCAGCGCGTACTCCACCGCGTTGAGACCGCTTCGGCCACGCGGCGCTGGCCACGATCCGGGCCGGATCGCCACCGACCTCGTGGTCATGCTCGCCGATGGCGGCGAGGCGATCGCGGATCTGGCAGTGCTGCGCGACCAGGGCGAGGTGTTCGGCCCTGTCGCCTCGACACCGACTGCCTGGCGGCTGCTGGCCGCCGTCGACGAACGCGTACTGGCCCGTCTACGGTCGGCCCGCGCTCAGGCCCGGGAAGTGGCCTGGCTGCAGGCATCCGAGACCCGCTGCGGCATACCGGCGGCGAAAGCCGGCGGACGGGAAGTGCCCGGCCTGGTCCTGGACATCGATGCCACGCTGATCATCTGCCACTCCGAGAAGGAAGCGGCCGCACCCACCTACAAAGGCGGCTTCGGCTTCCACCCCCTGCTGTGTTTCCTGGCCAACACCGGCGAGGGCATGTCCGGGCGCCTTCGGCCCGGCAACGCCGGAGCCAACACCGCCGCCGATCACATCGCGGTGCTGGACGACGCGCTCGCACAGATCCCCGACGCCCACCGGCACGGCACCGACATCCTCGTCCGCACCGACAGCGCCGGATCCGCGAAAGCCTTCCTCACCCACGTCCGCAACCTGCGAACACGCGGAATCCGCACCTTCTTCTCAGTCGGATACGCCATCACCGAGCCGGTCCGCCGCGCGATCCGCGCCCTGCCCGAGCAGGTCTGGCACCCCGCCCTGGACCAGGACGGCACGCTCCGCGAGTCCGCCGAGGTCGCCGAACTGACCGGCACAGTCGACCTTGCCGGCTACCCGGCCGGCACCCGCATCATCGTCCGCCGCGAACGTCCCCACCCCGGAGCCCAGCTCTCCCTGTTCGACCAGGACGAGGGCCTGCGGCACCAGGTCATCCTCACCGACACCCCGTTCACATCCGGATCGGCCCAGTTCCTGGAGGTCCGCCACCGCGGACACGCCACCGTCGAGGACCACATCCGGTGCGGCAAGACCACCGGCTTCGGCCGCTTCCCCTCCCGCCGCTTCCCGGTCAACGCCGCCTGGCTCGAACTCAGCCTCGCGGCGATCGACCTCCTCGCCTGGACCCGCGTCCTCCTGCTGGACGACGAACTCGCGGCTGTCGAACCCAAGAAGCTCCGCTACCGACTCCTGCACGTCGCCGCCCGGATTACCCGCGGCGGCCGCCGTCTCCGCCTTCGGATATCGGCGACCTGGCCCTGGCGACATGAACTCGCGGCCGCATTCCACCGACTCGCGGCCCTGCCCCGCCCCGCCAGCTGACTCACCCTCCCCGCCCACCCTCGACCCAAGGACCTCGGAGAACCCGACCCCGCGTCGGGCCCACACCATGCCCACCGACCCGCACCGCCCCCAACGATCCCGCTCGGCCGCCCAGCAGCCTCAACTGAAACGGCGAGGCTAAGCCGTCGTACCCAGGGCTTCGGCGAAGACTGGATGACATCCGGTTTGTGATCATGCGAGGCCGAGGAACGCGAGGGGTCGGCAGGCGTTGCGTGCGTTGCGGCGGAGGCCATCACCCGGGGTGCATTGCCTGTCCGCAGTGCGGCCTGCTCGGCGGTCAGGCTGGTCACCTCGTAGACGGTGGTGATGGTGGTGTTGCGGTCGGTGCGACGGCGCTTGATCTGGACGTCCTGGCAGGTGCCCGGAAAGGGCAGGTGGTTCACGGTGGCGGCGACCCTGATTCGGCGGATCTCCGCGCGTGCGGCCCTGGAGCGGGATGCCCTTCCAGGGGGAGGGACTTCAGCTGCTTGCACAGTTTGTTCTGATTGCACTTGACGATCGCGATGTAGTGGGCCCGGCGGCCCGGAAGGTAGCCGGTGTGCTCGCTCTGGGTGTGCAGTGCGTCGCTGGTGACGACCGTACCGGCCAGGTCGGCGACGGTGTCCAACAGCGGCTGGAAGCAGGTAGTCTCGCCGGTCTTCTCGCCGACGTCGAGCTGGGCCAAGACCAGGCCGGTGCTGTGCTCCACCGCCGCAAGAAGGTGGATCTTCCGTCCCCTCGCCCTGGCAACGCCGCGCAGGGACTTGCCGTCCACGGACAGTCCGCGCAACCCGGAGCCGGCGGGGCAACGGTCGGCGAGCCAGTCGCACACCGCCCGGTCCAGGGCGTCGCCGTCGACGCGCGCGAGCAGGCGGCGCACCGTCGTCTCGGTCGGCACCAGCCGCCTGGGCAGCACCGGATCGGGGCGCACACCGAGCCGTTCCAGCACCTGGGGCGGCGCGTCCGCGATCCACTCGCCGACCGCCAGCAGCGAAGTCGCCCCCGCCAACACCGCGCACGCGGCCAGGGCGAGAACAACGGCCAACGCGTGCCGCACACCGCGAGGATCCCGTGGTCCGGCACCTCGGCCAGCCGTTCCAGCAGGCCCGCCACCTCCCCGGGCCCGACGCCGGGCTGCTCGCGGAGCTGGCGCATGGAGTGCGGCAGATAGTGTGGGGCGGGCTGCTGCTCGCCGTCGCTGCCGTTGCCGTTGTTGAGGCGGCGGCCGGCCCGGCCCTTGGTGATGGTGGTGAAGATCAGCGCATCACCGTCGAGCCGGTAGAAGTGGCGTTCGAACGCCCTTGGTCGTGGGCTCGTGGTCTCGACGCATTCCACATGATGCGTCATCGGAAAGATATCGGCCTGGGCGAGTCGCAGAAAAGCACAGGTCAGAGCCCGACTATGGACTTTCCGTCCCGGGTGCAGGCGCCCAAAGCGTCAAATGAGCGTCCTCAGCAACCGCCCATCCCTCCTTTCGGGCGGAAGAGCTCGCCACGACCAGCTCACGTGTAGGAGCCCGCTCCCGATCACTCTGGACGCAGCCTCGAACATCATGACTCAGGCCCATGAAGAGCCCTCAGGAGAACCGCTGACGTGTTCGCGCGCGTCTTGATCCACGGTGCTATCAGTCACCCACGACGAGGAGGGCCCGTGGAGCAGACCGGTACAGCGCTCACCGAGCGGATCGCCGAGCAGAGAAGGGGAGTCGGGGACCCTCGTGCGCTGGTCGGTGAGATGCGGCGCTCGGTCCTCCTGATCCCGACAGCCGGTGGAGGTCTCTGGTCGGCGCAGTCGGGCGGGGTGCGGTGGATCTGCGGGTTCACCGACGAGGCCGCACTGGCCCGGTTCGCCCTGCTGCACGGGTCCGGTGACCAGCCCATGGACTACGCGGCGCTGCTGGGCGCGCGCATCGTCGACGAGGTCGTGCCGTCCTTGGGCGAGCCCGCCGGCCTGGCCGTCGACATCGCCACCGAGGACGGGTCGATGTTCTTCCCACCGGTCGTCGGCATCGTTGCGGACGGCGTCGCCGTCGACTCCGGCGAGGTGCGGGAGGGGCGCGGTCATGGGCGCTGACGGGGCCGATCTGCAGTTCGACAAGGTGTCGGTCGCGAAGTTCACGCAGGGCGTGGGCGCGACCATCGACGGGCTCGGTGATCTGGGCGGCGCCACGGGTTCGGTGCTGGGCAAGGGCTTTTCGGAGCTGGCGATGACCGGGATGGAGGCCGGGCACCACGGCCTCTCGGTCGACTTCGAGGACTTCTGCGAGCGCTGGGAGTGGGGTGTGCGGGCCCTGGTGGGCGACGCCAGTGCGCTCGCGAACCGCCTCGGCCTGGCGGCGGGCACCCAGTGGGAGCACGACCAGTACGTCGAGGCCACGCTGAAGGTGGGCGTCAATTCCGTGATGGGCGGCAACCCGCACGCCACCGAGGAGGAGATCGCCCAGCAGGGCTGGGGTGACATCGTCACGCCGGACTACCTGAACCCGGACTGGAGCGCGGAGTCGTTCGACAAGGCGGGTGAGGACATCGAGCAGACGTGGAAGGACACCGGCCGCACGGTCCTCACCGAGGGTGAGGGCGGCCGGCGGTCGCAGGCGATCATCGACGCGTCGGGGGTCTCCGAGGAACAGTGGAACCAGGCGCTGGACAACACCTTCGGGCCCTCGCCCGAGGAACGCGCCCAGCAGACGCAGCAGCAGGGTGAGTCCGGGGAGAACTGACGGTGGGTATAGGCGACTTCATCAGCGACATCACGCCCGACTCGGTCGAGAACGCGGTCGAGGACGGTGTCGAATGGGCCGGCAACCGGGTCGAGGACGCAGGTAACTGGACCGCCGACCGGCTGCAGGACGTCGGCTGGGAGTCGGGCGCGGACTGGGTGCGCGAGCAGTCCCGTTCGGTCGCCAACCGCATGGGCGCCGAGGTCGACGAGATGGACCTCGGGCAGACCGAGGACAAGACCAAGCTGATCTACGGCAGCCCGAGCAAGGTCACCGCCACCGCCGACAAGCTCCGGGCCTTTCAGACGGCCTTCGACGACGCCGGTGACGGTCTCAAGGGCCTGGACTCCTCCCGGCTCAAGGGCGAGGCGGCCAACGCGCTGCGCACCGCGGTGAGCACTCAGCCGCCGAAGTGGTACGCCGCCGCCGACGCCTGTGCGAAGGCGCTCGGCGCACTCGACGCGTTCGCCGCCACGATCACCTGGGCGCAGGCACAGGCGCAGACGGCGATCGACAAGTGGAAGGAGGGTGTCAAGGCCTCCGAGGACGCCGCCGACGCCCACCGCAAGAAAGTCGACGACTTCAACAGCGCGGTCGACCGCTACAACGCCCAGCCCGCCGACAAGCGCGATCCGGCCTCGCTCCCGCCCAGGCCCGCGGCGACGTTCGAGGACCCCGGCAAGAAGCTGATGCAGCAGGCACAGGACATCCTCGCCGATGCCCGCAAGCAGCGGAACTCGGCGGCGGAGACGGCACGCACGGCGGTTCGCGCCGCACGCGACATGGCCCCGGAAAAGCCCTCCTACGCCGAGCAACTGGCCGACGGGATACAAGAGTTCCAGATCATGGGCGACCATGTCGGGGGCGGGATCATCAAGGGCACGGCGGGCATCCTCAACTTCGTCCGCAGCGTCAACCCCGTCGATCCGTACAACATCACGCATCCGGCCGAGTACGCCACCTCCCTCAACAGCCTCGCCGCCGGTCTGATCGTCGCCGCCAACGACCCGGTCGGCACCGGCAAGCAGATGGTCAGCGACTTCATGAAGGACCCGGCCGAGGGCTTCGGCAGGCTGATTCCCGACCTCGCACTGACCGCCGCCACCGGTGGCGGCGGCGCCGCGGTCAAGGGCATCCGCATCGCCGAGCAGGCCGCCGACGCCGCACGGGCGCGCAAACTGGTCGACGACGCCCCGGACGGCACCCACAACACCCCTGACGGCGACCGCACCGCGGGCGGCGACCCCGTGGACCTCGCCACGGGCCGGATGTATCTGCCCCAGACCGATGTCGAACTGCCCGGCATCCTGCCGCTGGTCTTCACCCGCCGCACCGAGTCCGGCTGCGCGGTCGGCCGCTTCTTCGGCCCCTCGTGGACGTCCACCGTCGACGAACATCTGCGCATCGACGCCATCGGCGTCGTCCACGTCACCGCCGACGGCCTCCTGATCCCGTACCCGCACCCGGTCCCCGGCGCCCCCACCACCCCCTCATCGGGCAGAGGCCGCCGCACCCTGCTGGCCCGCGACGCCGACGGCGACTACACCGTCACCGACCCCGACAGCGGCCTGACCTTCCACTTCACCGCCCCGCCCGGCAGCGAACCAGGGGGCGACGGTCCGGCCTGGTTGTCGAGCATCACCGAACGCAACGGCCACACCATCACCGTCGACCGAGCCGAGGACGGCCTGCCGCTGGCCCTGGTCCACTCGGCGGGCCACCAGGTGAAACTGACCACCGCCGACGGCCTGGTCACCGCCCTGTCCCTGGCCGACGCGGGCGAGGGCGGCGCGGACCTGCCCCTGATGAACTACGGCTACCAGGACGGCAACCTCACCACCGTCACCAAACCCTCCGGTGCCACCACCACCTTCGTCTACGACGACCGCCGCCGCGTCGTCGCCTGGATCGACTCCAACAACAGCCGCTACGACTACCTCTACGACGACCGCGACCGCGTCATCGCCGAAGGCGGCGAAGCGGGCCACGTCCAGATCACCCTCACCTACACCGAACCCGACCCGGAAACCGGCCACCGCACCACCACACTCACCACCGCCGGCGGACACAGCACCCGCCACCTGTTCGGCCCGGGCTGCCGTCTCCTGGCCGTCACCGACCCCCTCGGCCACACCACCCGGTTCACCTACGACACACACGGCAACCTCCTGACCCGCACCGACCCACTGGGCCTCACCACCACGTTCTCCTACGACGAGGACGGTCGGGCCGTCTCCGCCACCCGCCCCGACGGAAGCGAACTGCGCACCACACGCGGCCCGTTCGGTCTGCCGGTGGAGGTCGTCGGGCCGGACGGTGTCCGCAGGGTCAATGAGTTCGACGAACGCGGCAACCGCACGGCGGTCACCGACCAGGCCGGCTCCACCACCCTTTACAGCTACGACCACGCCGGCCGGCTCACGTCGGTCACCGACGCCCTCGGAGCCACGACACGAGTGGCGTGTGACGCGGCAGGACTGCCCGTGAAGGTGACCGACCCGGCAGGCGCCGTCACCCGCACGGAGCGGGACGCCCTCGGAAGGCCGGTCCGGATCACCGATCCGGAGGGCGGTGTCACCCGCCTGGAGTGGCACGCCGACGGGCAGCTCGCCCGGCGCACCGGTCCCGACGGAGCCACGGAGTCGTGGACCTACGACGGTGAGGGCAACCGCCTCACCCACACGGACGCGGTCGGTGGCGTCTCCCGTTTCGAGTACACCCACTTCGACCTGCCGGTCGCCCGCACCCGACCCGACGGCGCCCGCTACGAGTTCGAGCACGACGCCGAGCTGCGCCTCACCCGCGTCACCAACCCACAAGGGCTGACCTGGACCTACGACTACGACGCCGCCGGCGACATCGTCTCCGAGACCGACTTCGACGGCCGCACCCTCACCTACCGGGTGGACGCCGCGGGCCGGCTCGCCGCCCGCACCGACGCGCTCGGCGGGACTATTTCGTTCGAGCGCGACCAGCTCGGCCAGGTGGTCCGCAAGGACATCGACGGTCAGGTGACGACCTACACCCACGACAGGGCAGGACGCCTGCTGGAGGCAACCGGACCGGACAGCGAACTCCGCTACCAGTACGACCGACGCGGACTCACCAAGACGGAAGTGGTCGACGGCCGTCCCATCTCATACGCCTACGACGCCCTGGGCCGCCGTACGCGCCGCACCACGCCCACCGGTCACGTCACCTCCTACTCCTACGGCGCCGACGGACAACCCCACCGCCTGACCACCGGCGATCACCGGATCGACTTCACCCACGACGCCGCCGGCCGGGAACTCGCCCGCGTCTTCGGCGACGCGATCACCATGACCTCCGCCTGGGACGAGGCCGGACGGCTCTCCGCGCAGCACATCACCGCCAACGGGCACGACGTCAACAGCCGCGCCTACTCCTACCGCGCCGACGGTCACCTGACCTCCGTCGCGGACCGGCTGTCGGGCACCCGCACCTTCGGCCTCGACCGGGCGGGCCGCGTCACTTCCGTCCACGCCCAGGGTTGGACGGAGCGGTACGCCTACGACGACGCCGGCAACCAGACCTCCGCATCCTGGCCGTCCCGCCACCCCGGCAGCGAGGCCACCGGACCGCGCGCCTACACCGGCACCACCATCACCCGCGCCGGAGACGTCCGCTTCGAACACGACGCCCTCGGCCGGCTCACCCTGCGGCAGAAGACCCGCCTCTCCCGCAAGCCCGACACCTGGCGCTACGAGTGGGACACGGAGAACCGCCTCACCTCCGTGACCACCCCCGACGGAACCCGCTGGAGGTACCGCTACGACCCGCTCGGCCGCCGCACCGCGAAACAGCGCCTGGCGACCGACGGCGAGAACGTGGTGGAGGAGGTCCGCTTCACCTGGGACGGCCTCACCCTGTGTGAACAGACCAGCCAGCAGCCGGATGCCGCGAACACGGTCGCCCTCACCTGGGACCACCGTGCCGACGTCCCCCTGGCCCAGACCGAGCGCATCCTCACGGCCGACGACCGCCAGGAGGAGATCGACCGCCGGTTCTTCGCCATCGCCACCGACCTCATCGGCACCCCCACCGAACTGATCGACGAGACGGGCGACATCGCGTGGCGCACCCGGAGCACACTCTGGGGCACCACGGCCTGGTCCCGGGACAGCAGCACCTACACTCCCCTCCGCTTCCCCGGCCAGTACTACGACCCCGAAACCGGCCTTCACTACAACTACTTCCGCCACTACGACCCCGAGACCGGCCGCTACACCTCCCCCGACCCCCTCGGCCTCGCTCCCGCCCCGAACCCCTTCGCGTACGTGGACAACCCGCACAGCGGGTGCGACCCATTGGGCCTCATGCCCAAGTACACGAAGGAGGAGAAGGCTCAGAAGGCCAGGGAAGACGCCCTCAAGGCCATGGACCAGGTCATCGAGAGGGCACAGGAAAGCAAGATCAAGAAGGCTGGCAACTACCACGCGCATGACCATGGCTTTACTGAGGAAATGATCACGGAGATCCTCAAGAAGCCGGACGCGGTGTACCACTCGACGGCGGGCAGCGGAAACCTGATCTTCCGTCAGGGTGAGGACATCGTGGTAGTCCGGGCCGACCGTCAGGGGGCAGGCAACGTCATCACGGCATACGGTTCGTCCGGTATCAAGGGTCCTTCCGGGGCCGAGGCGCTGGGCGGCTTGCCCACCGATCCCGGTAAACCGATTACGCACGCAGACGTGGTGGAAGGCAGGATTCCAGCAAAGAACGGCTACATGGCTCCCGGAGTGCAGGTCAGATGAGGTGGCATTCACCATGAGAATCACCATTGACGACAACTGGACCGCGACGGTGACGGGCGATCCGCTGCACATCACCCCGCGTCTCGATTTTCGGGACTTCCGTGTGCGCATCGCGACGTACGCAAACGTCGATGAACGCGGGCGGTTCCTTTTGGACACCTTCGGCAGTGGGCCGTGGCTGTGGGACACGCCTGACGAGCTCCGGTTCGATCAGGCGGGCCGGGAACTGGTCGGCGCCGAGTTTCAGATCGCGGGTGAGGCCGCCGACGCCGAGGACTCCGCCCGTCTTCCCGCCACACCCCCCGTCCGCCCGGGGGGCCTTCGCGCTGACGAAGCCCGTGACTTCCGCCTGGAGGTGACCACGGAACTCTGCCGCGCCCCCGGAGACACCGCGCTCACCTGCCTACGCGACCTCGACGTCCTGGACGAGCCGCTGCAGGCCCGCATCGGCATCGCCCCCGACGTCACACTCCTCATCCAGCACGGCACCGCCGTCGGCTGGAGCCTCACCGACCCCGCGCGCTACCTGACCACCGGCTTCGCCGCCTCCGACCCGGCTCCCCCCGCCCCGGCCACCCGCCGCCTGCTCACCGAGTGCCTGGACTTGGTCACCACGGAGCTCCTCGACGAGGTGAGGGACCGGGCCCCGGCCGCCCTGGACCGGCTCCGGGCACTGGAGCAAGCTCTGCGGACCCAGCGCGAGGACCGCCACCGAACCGACGCCCTTCTCTCGCTCATCGCCGACCTGGTCGAGGACTACGCCGACCGGCCGACCGGGCAGAAGCCGTGAACCACCGGCCTGCCCCGCCCAGTGGCAACGACGCGGACAGCCGGAGGCGCAACGTCGTCCAGATCCGTGGGGCACCCACAACGGGCCTTGACCCCTGAGGTTGAACACACGAGACACTGGATCCTGAGGATCTGAGAACGGACATCTCGTGGTCATGAAGAACTACCCGCCGGAGTTCAAGGCGGACGCGGTCGCTCTGTACGAGTCGCGGCCAGAAGCGACAATCAGGTCGGTCGCCGCCGATCTGGTGCGGCCTGGACGTCGATGAGGTCGCGGACGGTGCCGCAGTCGGCGAGGGCCCGGACCTTGGTGCCGATCACGTCGTCGAGGGAAAGAACGGGGCCGTAGGGGGTCTGGGCAGGCGGAGCCCAGAACGCCTCCTTGAGGACGTCGACCTCACACTCCTCGCCGGTGTCCGGATCGGTGACGAGAAACCGGCCGCTGAGCGGATCGGTCTGGACGTGCGTGGTCCGCCATCCGCGCGCGCTGAGGCCGGCTGTGAGTGAGGCGACGATCTCCTGCATCGGAGCGGGGTTCTCGGTGGCGACGTCGAGGTCACGACTGAAGCGTTCGACCAGGCCGTGGGCCTGCACGGCGTATCCGCCGGTGAGGACCAGAGGGTAGGGGGAGCCGAGGTCGAGGATGTCGGCGAGGAGACGCTCGTGGAGCGGAGTGAGCTTCACGCGGCGGTCGTGTCGGC
Organism: Streptomyces marokkonensis; assembly: GCF_039539045.1. Taxonomy (NCBI): domain Bacteria; kingdom Bacillati; phylum Actinomycetota; class Actinomycetes; order Kitasatosporales; family Streptomycetaceae; genus Streptomyces; species Streptomyces marokkonensis. Next base: position 1,214 of record NZ_BAABCQ010000212.1, on the reverse strand, counting down.
CGGAGCAGTGCGGAGCAGCTCGGGGAAGGCGTCCTCCCAGACCTCGCGGATGTAGGGACTGATCAAGCGCCGCAGCACGGGCCACTGCTCGGTGAGCAGCCGGTGGTGCAGGAAGGTCACCAGGTCCTCGCGCAGTCCTTCGGCGAGGACGGTCCGGTAGAGCGTCATGCGGGACTTCGGACGGTCCAGGCTGTAGCTCGTCCGTCCGGACCAGACGATGTGGAGCGGCAGGTCCACGTTGCCCTCGACAGGGCCGGCCAGCTCCTGCAAGCGCTCGGGCAGTCGGCTGCGGTAGCGGTCCCGCAGCACCTCTGCGCGGGGGGCGGTGATCGTCGTGTCCATGCATCCAGTATCGCTGCTTGAAGGCGACGGCATGGCGGATACGGGGCTCCCCTGTCGTACGTACGGGTCGGGCGGCCGACCGCCCTTCCCTCGGGCATCTCACCCAGTGGGCGCTTGGCACATCATCGCCTACCCGCGCAGGCCCCCAGGTGGCGCGGCAACCGGCTGCCCTGCAGACCCGGACCAGCCCCGCATGCGGGCGCGGGTGATCATGACGCAGTAGGTCACGCGGAGGGTCGCCGCGGTGGAGTCGGCTGCGGTTTCGGGCTCTCTGTCGGAGTGACGACGGTGGCGAAGCCGAAGCCCATGGCGTTGGCGCAGTGGGCGAGAAGGACACCGGCGCGGTCGAGGTCAGTACCCATGCCGCGGTCGAGCTGTCGAGTAACTCAGCGAACGTCCCAAGCGGGAGCCAGGGACCTGTCGAGGTCACCCGTCACGGCGGCCACCTGGTCGGCAAGCTGGGACGCTCCCGCGCCCGATGCTGACCGTTTGCTGACCTCAGCGGGGCCATCAAGCCTCTGACCTGCAAAAGCACCCAAATGCTAGATCTTGGACTTGATCAAAGTTCGCAGCACTTTGGACTCCTGGAAGACGGCTCCCTGCCTGCTTTGTGCAGGTCAGGGGCGTTGCCCACTGTACACCGGCACTCCTCGAACTCGAAGGTGCTGAGGAACATCGATTCATCTCGGGCGAGCAGGCTCCTCACTGGGCTTCCGCGAAGAATGAGGCTGTTGCTGTGTCGTCGGTCAGGCACCTGCCTCGATGTGTGCCGGGGGCTTATGTGACCAGATGTTGACTTACCTGACGATGCGGCAGGTAAGCACTTCTTCGAGCACGGACATTCTCCGCATCGGCCTGGAGCCGTTCAACAC
>NZ_BAABCQ010000211.1:0-11837 GCF_039539045.1 Streptomyces marokkonensis | reverse complement strand
GGGCGCGTGCAGCCCGCTCCCGAACTTTCACGGCGCTCTGCAGAGAAAGCCGGAGGGTCCTCGAGGATCACCCCCGCCGATCGCAGTCTTAATCCGACCGATTTTCACCGGAGACCCAACGTGGGAAAAGCCGTGACCGACATGCGTAAGCCGGCCCTGCAACAACCCGAGTGGGACGACCCGTCACAGGTCCGGCGCATCCGGGAGGTACTGGCCGCGCGTCCGCCGCTGGTGCGGTCCGAGGACGTCGGCGCGCTGCGGACACGGCTGGCCCGCGTGGCCCGCGGCGAGGCACTGGTGGTGCAGGCCGGTGACTGTGCGGAGAACCCGGCGGAATGCGACGCCGTGCACGTGGCGCGCAAGACCGCGGTGCTCGACCTGCTCGCCGCGACGGTGGAGGCGGCCACCGGCACGCCCGTCGTGCGGATCGGGCGCGTCGCCGGCCAGTTCGCCAAGCCGCGGTCCCGGCCCGTGGAGCTGGTCGGGGACCTGGAACTGCCGGTGTACCGGGGCCACCTGGTCAACGGTCCCGAGCCGGACGCGGAGAGCCGGCGGCACGACCCGTTGCGCCTGCTCACGTCGTACATGACGGCCAGCGACGTCATGGAGCACCTCGGGTGGCGCGCCCCGGCGGCCCCCGGCGGCCTGCCCCTGGACGAGACCCGGCTGTGGACGAGTCACGAGGCACTCGTCCTCGACTACGAGGAGCCGATGGTCCGCGAGACGGGCGACGGGCGCCGCTGGCTCGGCTCCACCCACCTGCCGTGGATCGGCGAGCGGACGCGGCAGCTGGACGGCGCGCACCTCGACCTCGTCGCCGGTGTCGACAACCCGGTCGGCGTGAAGGTCGGTCCGACCACCACGGCGGCCGAGGTCACCGCCCTGTGCGAGCTGCTCGACCCGCTGCGGGCCCCGGGCCGGCTCGTCCTGATCGCGCGCATGGGTGCCGATCTGGTCGCCGACCGCCTGCCCGCGCTGGTCGAGGCGGTCCGGGCGGCCGGCCACCCGGTGATCTGGCTCGGTGACCCCATGCACGGCAACACCGTCACCGCCCCGGACGGGCACAAGACCCGTCTCCTGAAGACCCTGGCGCGGGAGGTACGGGGGTTCCTGCGGGCCGTGACGGAGGCGGGCGGCACGGCCGGCGGACTGCACCTGGAGACCACGCCGGACGACGTCATGGAGTGCGCCGCCGACCTCTCCGTGTACGAGGGGGAGGCCGTGCGGCGCACCAGTCTGTGCGACCCGCGGCTCAACGCGGAGCAGGCCGTCGAGCTGCTCTCCGCGTGGACCGGCACCCTGGCGGTCCCGGCTCCGGGCTCTCCCTCACTCCCCGCGCAGCAGGCATAGAGGCCTTCTCCGAAAAGGCGCCGGCGTCCCCGCCGGAAGGCACCGGAACGACACATGCGGTGTCCCGATCCTCTGATTCCACGACACCGGCGTCCGACATTTCCGTGTGCGTGTGCTTGATGCTCAACACCGGTGCGCCGTGAGGATGCGGACGCCTTCTTCTCCTGTCTCGGCCACCGTCCCAAAATCAGGGAGTAGTAGGACCCATGCACCTTCTCGTCAAGGGAATTCAGCACCGGGCGACCGGTGAGATCTTCGTCCCGAACTCGAAGTACCACGCGCACCGCGCGCTGATCCTCGCCTCGCTCGCCGACGGTGTCAGCCGCGTCCGGGGGCTGTCCGACGCCCGGCACGTCGAGTACACCGTGCGGCTGCTGCGCGACCTGGGCGTGCGGATCACCCGGGACGGCGACACCTTCGTGGTCCACGGGCTCGGCGGGCAGTACCGGCCACGCCGGGAGACGGTCTCGGCCGGCAGCTCCGGCACCACGCTCTACTTCATGATCGGTCTCACCTCGCTGTCGGACCGCGCCGTGTCGATGTCCGGGCAGAAGTACTTCAGGCGGCGCCCGGTCGGCCCCCTGCTGCGCGCCCTGGAGGAGATGGGCGTCGAGCTGGAGTCGGCGGACGACTGCCCTCCCGTCCTCGTCCAGGGCCGCAGGCCCGCGGGCGGCCACGTCCGGATCGCGGGCACCCTGTCCCAGTGGATATCGGGTCTGATCCTGCTGGCCCCGTTCGCGACGCGGCACACGACGATCGAGGTGGAGGGTGAGCTCAACGAGCGGCCTTACCTGGAGCTGACCGTGGCGATGATGCGCCAGTTCGGCCTCGAATTGACCGTCTCCGAGGACTGGCGGCGCTTCGACATCGAGCCGGGGCAGCAGGCGCGGACGGTCGAGATGACCCTGCCGCCGGACATCGGCTCGGCCGCGTTCGGCGTCGCCGCCGCGGCGCTGCACCCCAGCGACGTGCTGCTGCGCGGGATCACCACGCTGGAGGGCGGCCCGGCCGACCACCCCGAGTTCCACTTCCTCGACGTCGCGCGCTCCATGGGGGTGCCGATGGAGATCGACGAGGCAGCCGGCGGCCTGCGCATCCGGCAGGACGCGCCCCGGCTCACCGGGGTCGACGTCGACTGCCGGGACATCCCCGACATGCTGCCCATCCTGTCCACGATCGCCACCTTCGCGCGCGGCGAGTCGGTGTTCCGCAACATCGCGCACACCCGGCTCAAGGAGTCCGACCGGGCCGCCGCGATGGCCCAGCTCAATCGCATGGGCGGCCGCCTCGAACTCTCGGAGAACGAGCTGCGGGTGCACGGGGTGGACGCTCTGCAGAGCGCCAGGCTGTCCTCGTTCAACGACCATCGCATCCTGATGTCCCTCGCGGTGGCCTCGTCGCGTGCCGAGGGGCGCTCGACGCTCACCTACCCGAACGCGTACCGCATCTCCTACCCGCAGTTCCTCGACGACATGAACACGCTCAACGTGCCCATGACGGTGGAGGACGGCACGGCGGTGACCGTCGGCGACGGCGCGGACACCGGCGCCCCCGCCGCGGAGATGACGGGGACGGGGCCCGCCGCGGCGCCCGCGCCGGAGACGACGGAGCCCGTCGGTCCCGAGGCCGCCGCGCGGTCCACGCTGCCGCAGTTGCTGCGCCGCCGGGCCGAGGAGCGGCCGCAGGAGACGGCCGTCGTGGACGTGCGCTCCGACCGCGACGAGCGGGTCACCTGGCGTCAGTTGGCCGAGCGGGTCGACCGGGCGGCGGCGCTGCTGCTGCGGCTCGGGGTCCGGCCGGGCGAGAACGTGGCGTACCAGCTCCCGAACCGAGCTGAGTTCGTGGTCCTGTCGCTGGCCGCGCTGCGCATCGGGGCCGTGTGCTGCCCGGTCGTCCCCTTCTTCCGCAAGCGCGAGCTCGGCTTCGTCCTGAAGCGGTCCTCGGCGCGGGTGCTGGTGGTGGCCGACCGGCACCGCTCGCGCCGGCCCGCCGAGGAGGTGCTGGGCCTGGTCGGGGAGCACGGCTCGGGACTGGGCCTGGAGCACATGGTGGTCCTGGCCTCCGCCGGCGGTTCCGCGCTGCTGCCCGACTCCCCGGCGGGCGGCGTGGCGCTGCACGACTGGGAGCAGGCGCTGGCGACGACCACCGTGGACCGCGCGGCACTCGACGCCCTCGCCCCGACGCCGGACGCGACGGCACAGCTGCTCTTCACCTCGGGCACCACCGGTGAGCCGAAGGGCGTCACCCAGCCCTCGCGGAACCTGGTCAGGGCCGCCGCGATGGAGATCGCGCACCTCGGGCTCCACGAGCAGGACACGATCTGGGTGCCGTCGCCCCTCGCGCACCAGACGGGCTTCCTCTACGGCATGGTGCTCGCCCTGGTGCGTGGTGTGCCGCAGATCCTGCAGCCCGAGTGGGACGCCAAGCGGGCGCTGCAGTCGCTCAACGACCACCGGGCGACATTCGTCCAGGCGGCGACGCCGTTCCTGTCGGACCTTGTGAAGGCCGTGGAGGAGAGCGGCGAGACGCCGCACCACCTGCGGATCTTCGTGGCGACCGGGGCGACCGTGCCGCGAGCGCTGGCCGAGCGCGCGAGCGGTGTCCTGGCCACCGCCGTCTGCGGGGCCTTCGGTACCACGGAGACCTGCCTGGGCGCGCTGTCCGCGCCCGGCGACGAGGCCCGGCAGCGCTGGGGCTCCGACGGCCGCGCGCTGGACGGCATCACGCTGCGGATCACCGACGACGCGGGGCGGGAGCTGCCCGCCGACACGGAGGGCAACTTCGAGCTGCACTCCCCCACCGTCTTCGACGGCTACCTGGAACGTCCCGACCTGACGTCCGAGGCCTTCACCGAGGACGGCTGGTACCGCACCGGCGACCTGGCGACGATCGACGCCGAGGGCTTCCTGCGGATCACCGGCCGGGTCAAGGACGTCATCAACCGGGGCGGCGAGAAGGTGCCCGTCGCGGAGATCGAGCAGCTGCTGTTCGAGCACCCCGCGGTGGACGACGTCGCGGTGGTGGCCATGCCGGACGAGCGGCTGGGCGAGCGGGCCTGCGCCTTCGTCGTCCCGGCGGGCGGCGCGGAGCTGACCTTCGAGGAGATGCGGCGCCACCTCGACGGGCACGAGGTGGCCAAGCAGTACTGGCCGGAACGCCTGGAGCGGATCGAGGCGCTGCCGCGCAACCCGATCGGCAAGGTGCAGAAGACCGAACTGCGGTCGCTGGCCCGCGGACTGCGGCCCCACGAGGAGGGCGCCGGCTGACGCCCGGCGGCGACGGACAGCGGACACCGGACACCGGTCATCGGGCCGGAACGAGAACAGGAAACAGAGGCGGCACATGACGGACGAGCAGCAGTTCCAGGAGCTGCGCACCCAGGTCGAGCAGTGGGTGCAGGGGCCCGGCGAACGCTGGGCGGAACGCATCGAGGAGACCGGGCAGGTGCCCGAGGAGCTGTGGGCGGAGCTGAACGGCCTGGGCTTCCTGCGGATGGCGGCTCCCGTGGAGTACGGCGGCACGGGCCTCGGCTTCGCCCGCTGGATGGAGCTGATGGAGGTCTTCTCCCGCTCGCACGGCTCCATCCGCATGATCGTGCACGTGGTCAACGGCATCTGGCGGTCGATGGACGGCCACGCCGACGACGCGCAGCGCAAGCGCTTCGTGATCCCCTCGGTCACCGGTGAGATCAAGATCGCGTTCGCCCTCACCGAGCCGGGCAACGGCACCGGCGCCGACATCACCACGTCTGTGGTGCGCAAGGGCGACACGTACTACCTCTCGGGGCGCAAGCACCTGATCACCTTCGGTGTGCGCTGCGACTACTACCTGCTGGCCGCCCGCGTCGAGGGCAGCGCGGGGCACGAGGGCACGGTGGCCCTGCTGGTGCCGCGCGACGCCCCGGGCGTCACGGTCGAGGACACCTCCCACACCATGGGTGTCACGGGCACCGACCACGCGTCGCTGGTCTTCGACGAGACGCCGGTCCCGGTCGACCACCGGCTGGGGACCGAGGGCCGGGGCCTGGAGGTCTTCCTCGGGGGCTTCCTGACGCCGTCGCGGATCTCCGTCGCGATGAGCTGCGTCGGCCTGGCCCAGCGCGCCCAGCAGCTGGCCGTCGACTACGCCCGCGACCGGGTGACCTTCGGCAAGACGCTGACCCAGCGCCAGGCCATCCAGTTCATGCTCGCCGAGAACGCCGCCGACATCGAGGCGGCGCGGCAGCTGGTCCTGCACGCGGCACGGCGCTTCGAGGCGGGCGACGACGACGCGTCCATGCAGTCGTCGATGGCAAAGATGCACGCGGTGACGATGCTGACGAACGTCACCGACAAGGCGCTCCAGGTGCACGGCGGCCTGGGCTACTGGAAGTCGCAGAAGATCGAGCGCGTGTACCGCGACGCGCGTGCCCAGCGCTTCGAGGAGGGCACCAACGAGGTGCAGAAGGCCGTCGTCTTCCGCGAGTTGCTCCAGCGCGCCACGTCCTGGGACGGAGAGGGAACGAACCGATGAACAGCCCGCAGCAGCCGACACCCGCCCGCGAGCAGGTCTCGCTGATCACGGGGGCCTCGCGCGGCATCGGCCGTGCCCTGGCCCTCACCCTCGCCGCCCGCGGCGGCACGGTGGTCGTCAACTACAAGAAGAACGCCGACCTGGCGCAGAAGACCGTCGCGGAGCTCGAGGAGGTGGGGGGTCAGGGGTTCGCCGTGCAGGCGGACGTCGAGACCGTTGAGGGCGTCACGGCCCTGTTCGACGAGGTGGCGCGGCGCTGCGGGCGGCTCGACCACTTCGTCTCCAACGCCGCGGCGAGCGCGTTCAAGAACATCGTCGACCTCGGCCCGCACCACTTGGACCGCTCGTACGCGATGAACCTGCGGCCCTTCGTGCTGGGCGCGCAGCAGGCGGTCCGGCTGATGGACAACGGGGGCCGCATCGTCGCGCTGTCCTCCTACGGCTCCGTCCGTGCCTACCCCACCTACGCGATGCTGGGCGGCATGAAGGCCGCCATCGAGTCCTGGGTGCGGTACATGGCGGTGGAGTTCGCGCCCTACGGCATCAACGTCAACGGGGTCAACGGCGGTCTGATCGACTCGGACTCGCTGGAGTTCTTCTACAACGTAGAGGGCATGCCGCCCATGCAGCGCGTCCTGGAGCGCATCCCGGCACGCCGCCCGGGCAGCGTGCAGGAGATGGCCGACACCGTCGACTTCCTGCTCGGCGAGGGGTCGGGCTACATCACCGGGCAGACGCTCGTGGTGGACGGCGGGCTCAGTGTCGTCGCGCCGCCGTTCTTCGCGGACGCCGGCGAGGCCCTGGCGCTGCCGCCGCGGCCGACGCGCGACGCCTGAGCCGGACCGACGCAGTAACGGAGAGAGGGACGGATCCCGGTGTTGAACCATGTCTTCAGGCCGCTCGCGATCGCCGGCCTGACGGTGCCGCACCGCATCGTCATGGGTGCCATGCACCTGAACCTGGAGACCCTCGACGACGACGGCGCCGCCCTGGCCGCGTTCTACGCAGAGCGGGTGCGCGGCGGCGCCGGTCTCGTCGTCACCGGCGGCTCGGCGGTGAATCCCGCGGGCTCCGGCGGCCCCGGCTACGGCGTGCTCGACGACGAGCGGCACAGGTCGGCGCTGCGCCGGGCCGTCGACGCCGTGCACGACGCCGGGGGCCTCATCGCCCTCCAGCTCTTCCACGCCGGGCGGTACGCGCCCGCCGGCCCGGACGGCGGGGAGCCGCTGGCGCCGTCCGCCGTGTACAGCCGGTTCTCCCGCACCGCTCCCCGGGCCATGACGGAGGAGGAGGTCGCCGGCACCGTCGCCGCCTTCGGCCGGGGTGCGCGGGCCGCCTGCGCGCTGGGCTTCGACGCCGTCGAGGTGATGGGCTCGGAGGGCTATCTGATCAACCAGTTCACCGCGCCCCTGACCAATCTGCGCGACGACGCGTGGGGCGGCGACCCGGTCCGGCGCCGCCGCTTCCCCATCGAGGTGCTGCGGGCCGTGCGGGCCTCGGTGGAGCCGGCCTTCCCGGTGCTGTTCCGGATGTCCGGCGCCGACCTCATCGAGGACGGCACCCCGTGGCAGGAGACGGCGGCGCTCGCCGTGGAGCTGGCCGCGGCCGGCGCGGACGCGCTCGCGGTGGGGATCGGGTGGCACGAGTCACCCGTGCCCACGGTGCAGTCCCAGGTCCCGGCGGGCACCTGGGCCGGGTACGCGCAGCGGGTCAAGCGGGCGCTGCGGGCGGCGGGGCACGGGACGGTGCCGGTGATCGCCTCCAACCGTTTCAACCGGCTCACTCAGGCCGAGGACGTCCTGGCCGGCGGCGACGTCGACCTGGTGGCCATGGCCCGTCCGTTCCTCGCGGACCCGGCCATCATCGACAAGTCCCGTACGGGGGCGGACGCCTCAGTCGACCTGTGCATCGCCTGTAACGAGGCGTGCATCGACCGGTCTTTCGGCACGGAGCGGGTGTCCTGCCTGGTCAACCCGCGGGCGGGTCACGAGCGCGACTTCCCGGCCCGGCCGTCCGCCGGACGCCGCGGCAGGTACGCCGTGATCGGCGCGGGTCTCGCGGGCCTGGAGGCGGCGCGCACCCTGGCGCGGCTCGGGTACAAGGTCGAGGTGTACGAGGAGGCCGACGAGCCCGGCGGGCAGTTCCGGCTGGCCGCCCGGGTGCCGGGCAAGGCGGACTTCGCCGCCACCGTGCGGCAGCGCGAGGAGGAACTCGCCGGCCTGGGGGTGCCCGTGTACCTGGGCCACCGCGTCGGTGCCCGGGACGTGCCCCTCCTGCGCGCCATGGACGGGGTGGTGCTCGCCACCGGTGTCCGTCCGCACCGGCCGGAGCTGCCGGGCGCGGACCTGCCGCACGTCCTGGACTACGCCCGGGCGCTGGCCGACCCCGACGCGCTCGGTCCGCGGGTCGTCGTCATCGGCGGCGGCGGGATCGCGGTGGACCTGGCGCACCTCCTGGCCGGCGGCCTCCCGGCGCCGACCGCGGAGGAGTTCCTCGCCTCCCGTGCCCTGACCGCCCCGTCCGGGTCGGTCACGGCGTCCGCGCGGGCCGCCGTCCGGCAGGTCACGGTGATGCGGCGCGGCGGCAGGATCGGCACCGGGATCGGCCCGTCCACCCGGTGGGTGGTCATGGCGGAGCTGCGGGCGTGCGGCGTGCGCCTGCTGACCGGCGTCGCGTACCGGGAGATCACGCCCGAGGGTGTCGTCGTCGAGGCCGAGGGGGGGACGACGCTGGTCGGCGCCGACCACGTCGTCCTCGCCACGGGCCAGGAGAGCCGGCAGGAGGTCGCCGCCGTGCTGCGCGAGGCCGGCGTCCCGTTCGAGATCGCCGGCGGTGCCGCCGACGCCCGTGCGCTGAACGCCGTGCGGGCCACGGCGCAGGGGCTGCGGGCCGCGCACCGCGTGGTGGAACGCGCCGGGGCGCTCGGGACGGGGAAGCAGCGGCGGCCGGGACGGGGCGGATAGGGGGAGCGTCGAGGACGCCGGCGGCCGCCGGACGCGGCACGGCGCCGGGCGGGTCAGCCGGCCTCGCCGCGCAGGTAGCCCGGTAAACTCTGCCGGTTCTTGACGGCCAGTTTGCGGTAGACCCTGGTCAGGTGCTGTTCGACCGTGCTGGGAGTGATGAACAGCTTCTCCGCGATCTCCCGGTTCGTGTACCCCATGACGGCCATGGAGGCGATCCTGCGTTCGGAGTTGGTCAGGGAGGCCACGGCCGTGGCCCGTTCCTCGTCGTCCGGCGGTTCCGTCTCGACTCCCGTGTCCGGCAGCAGTTCCCTGCACAGGGGTTCCGCCTGGCACAGGTGCGCCACGCGCCAGGCGCGGCGGATGATGACGCGGGCGCGGCGGTGCTTCCCCAGCGCTTGGTAGGCCTGGCCCAGGTCGGCCAGCGTCCGGGCCAGTTCGTACGTCGCGCCGCCCGCCTCCAGGATGTCGGCGGCCTCGGTCAGCAGGCGGGGGCGCTGGCCGAGCGAGCTGAACGCGGCCATCAGCCGCAGGCCGAGGGCCCGGCTGACGGTGCCCGCCGGGCCGGGGAGGGAGAGCTGCTCCTTGACCAGGCGTTTGGCCTGGTCGCGGTTGCCCTGGAGCAGCCACGCCTCCGACGCGCTGGTCCGCCAGGGCACGATGCCGGGCAGGTCCAGGCCCCACTTGCCCATGAGTTCGCCGCAGGACAGGAAGTCGCCGAGCGCCGCGCGGGTCCGGTTCATGGCCAGGTAGTAGTGCCCGCGCGCGTAGAGGTAGTGCAGCCCATAGCGGCTCTGGAACATCTCGTCCGGGACGCCCTGGGTGACGAGGGCCGTGGCACGGTCGAGGTCTCCTAAGCGGGTGTGGGCCAGGACCAGGGTGCCGAGCGGGAGACCGGCGGCGGTTCCCCATCCCTGGACGGAGACCTGTTCCAGGGCGCGCTCGCCGTGGGCCACGGCCTGCGCGAGGTCGCCCCCGCGCAGCCGGATCTCGGCCTCCGCGGCGTTCAGGATGCCCTGCCACATCGGAGAGGGGTTTCCGGTGCGGCGCTCGTTCAGGCTCCGGCACCGGTTGGCCGCCTCGCTGAGCCGGCCGCTGTAGACGAGGGACATCAGCGCGAGGAGCGTGGCCTCCTCTGCCCAGGGGGCGTTGTGGTTGAGGTCGAGCTGGCCCAGGACGTGCGAGGCCCACTCCTGCGTCTCGCCGCTGCGTCTGCGCACGAGGCCGCCGGAAAGGGCGCCGATCGACTGGAGCCAGAAGGCGCGGCCGCGGGTGGTGGGTGCGCCTTCGGGGCCAGTCGTCGCGGGTCCGCTCTGCACTCGTCCCGCGAGCGGCGGATAGGTGCAGGCCAGCCACACCTCCATGTCGTGCAGTTCGGCCGGCCGGTTGGGCGTGCCGGACGACGCCGCGAGGCCCGCCGACGGCAGTCGGGTGGCCCGTTTGCGCAGCAGGGCCAGGATGTCGACGGCCTCCTGGGTGCGGTGCAGCCAGAGCAGTTGCCGGACGAGCAGCATCGTCTCGTAGGGGTCGAGCTGGTCGCTGCGCACGGCCTCGGTGAGTGCGAGCAGGTGGCGCAGTGAGGCCGCGGGGTTGAGCTGCCATTCGGCCTGGGCGAGCCGGGCGCGGGCCGTCCAGCGGTCCCGCTCGTTGGTACAGGCGTCCTGGGCGGAGTTCAGGTACCTCAGGGCGCGTTGCACTCTGCCGTGCGACAGGGCCTCCGAGGACGCCTCCAGCAGGACGCGCAGGGCCCAGGGTTCCGACACCCGGCCGGCCTCGGCCAGGTGGTGGGCGGCGTCGCCGACCGCGCCGCCCTGGTGGTACAGGAGCCGTGCGGCCCGCTGATGCAGCTGGGCGCGGTCCTCGGCCGGCAGGTCGTCCAGGACGGTGCGCGCGGCCAGTTCGTGCCGGAACCGGCCGTCCGCGAGCAGCCCCGCCTCGGTCATGGTGCGCAACGCCCGTTCGACGATGCCCGGGGCGGTGCCGGCGAGCTCCCCGAGTTGCTCCGGCGTGGCCCCGTCTCCGTACACGGCCATGGCGCGCGCCACCCGCAGGGTGCGGGAGCGGCTGCGGTACAGGCAGTTGAGCAGGGCGCGTCCGAAGGCCGGCTGGCGTGTGCCGTCGCCGTGCCTCTCGTCGTGGATCAGGGCGTCGAGCAGCAGCGGGTTGCCGCCGCTGCGCTGGGCGAAGGAGTCGCCGAACTCCCGGCCGCCGGAGGTTCCGAGCCGCAGTCCCGTCAGGGTGCGCACGGCCTGCGGGGAGAGCGGTCCGATCCGGGCGGAGACGACGGGGGACTGGCGCAGCAGTTCGGCGTGGAACGGGGAGTGGGTTCCGTCGGACTCGGCCAGTTCGGTCAGCACCATCAGGATCGGCGCCGTGCTCAGTCTGCGGACCAGGAAGAGCAGGCACTGCTGGGAGGCGGCGTCCATGTGGTCGATGTCGTCCACGCACACCACGACGGGCGTGGTGACGGCCAGTTCCGTGACGGGCTGGAAGAGGTCGTACAGGATCTCCGCCCTGTTGCTCTCCACGGCCTCGTGCATGTTCTCGGCCCGGGTGGTCTCCATGAGCCCGCGCAGCACCGGGGTGATGCCTCTGCGCAGCTCGGCGGGAAGTACCGGGCTGTCGAACAGCTGGCTCAGCGCTCCGAAGGGCAGGTCCCGCTCCCCCGCGGAGCAGACGGCGTTGAGGAGGATGACCTCGCTGATGTGGGCGAGCTGCACCACCGCGCGCAGGAACTCCGTCTTGCCCGCTCCCACGGTCCCTTCCAGGAGCAGCACCTGCCCCGCGACGGGCTGCTGTGCGGACAGCCAGGTCTTCACACGCGCGAGCTGTTCGTCGCGCTCCATCAGACCGGTTCTCCACGGCTCGCATGGAACGGAACCGACCTGATATCCCTCCGGGGGCAGGTCCCGAGTCATATCTTCCCTCGCGCCAAACTCGGCCCGTCGACATTCCGCGCTGTTTGTGCAGACATCACAGTTGAGGAGCTCATACATCTTCCCTGAAGGCATCTCA
>NZ_BAABCQ010000210.1:0-11845 GCF_039539045.1 Streptomyces marokkonensis | reverse complement strand
GTTTTCGTAGTTCTTGTCGCTTCCACTATTCCTCGTAGTACAGGGCAAATGGCCTGTGCGGCACGTCACCGGCGGCCATGATCGAACGGCCCCTGATTGTGACGGGGGCTACTCCTGTCGCGGTTAACCCACCACTCCCACAAGGGCGTTCACCTAGGCTCGGAGCATGGTCGACGTCACAGCACTCGGGGCCCGTGTCGCGTCCAGCGCGGTCGCACCGCTCGTCCGCAGGCTCTTCGTCCGGGACGGGCCGGGGGCCGCTCTCGTGGACCGCCCGGTGCGGATATCTGCGCTGGTGTCCTTCCGCGGCGAGAAGCGGAGCGTCACGCCCAAGGACGTCGACAAGGTCGCCGGAGAGCTGGTCGGCAGGGCGATGAAGGCGGCGGGCCCGGGAGAGGAGCCCGTCGACCCCGCCGAGGCGACGGCCGTCAAGGACGCCCTGGCCCGCACCCTCGCCCGGCTCGGCGAGATCACCGTCGAGGACTACGAGGCCGTCGGGCTCGGGCCGGAGCGCTTCGCCCGCGAGCTGCGCGCGAACGTGCCGCTGTCCCCGTACGGTCTCGGCGCGGACGGCCTGCTGCTGTACGAGCGGCTGCTGCACACCGCCTCCCTGCACATCCTGAACTTCCTCACCCAGCGCTCCACCTACGTCGCCCGCCAGCAGACCGTCCAGACCCAGCAGCTGGCCCGGCTCGTCCAGGCCGTCGACGTACTACTGGAACGGCTGCCGTCCCGGTCGGCCGAGGACGCCGGGTTCGAGGAGCGTTACGCGGACCACATCGCGGCCCGGTACGGCACGCTCACCATCTACGGGCTGGACGCCGGGACCCGCGAGTGGCCGCTGGACACGGCCTATCTGAGCCTGGAGGCGGCCCGGCCCCGGGCCGGACGGGAGGTCGGCCGGGAGGGCGGCCGTCAAGAGGCGGAGCACCTGACCGTGGCCGCCGAACAGGTGCTCGCCGGCCAGGACCAGGTGTTCCTGCGCGGCGTCGCCGGTTCCGGCAAGACCACCCTCGTCCAGTGGCTGGCGGTCACCACGGCCGGCCGTGCCTACGACCACGGGCTGACCCACCTCATCGGCCGGGTTCCGTTCGTGCTGCCGATGCGCCGGATCGTCCGGCCCGGGGCCGAGCTGCCCTTTCCCGGCGACTTCCTGCGGGCGGTCGGCTGCCCGGTCGCCGGGGAGCAGCCGCCCGGGTGGGTGGAGCGGGTCCTGCGGGCCCGGCGCGGGGTGCTGCTGGTCGACGGCATCGACGAGATCGCCGGCGACCGCCGCGCCGCCGCCCGGCGCTGGCTGCGCGAGCTGGTGCGGGCCTTCCCCGGCAACCTGTGGCTGGTCACCTCGCGCCCGTCGGCCGTCCCGGAGGACTGGCTGGCCGCCGAAGGCTTCGGCGAGCGCGTCCTCGCCCGGATGTCCCAGGACGACGTCGCCACCTTCGTACGCCGCTGGCACCGCGCGGCCGGAGCGCCGGAGCCGGTCGGCGAGGCACTGCTGCGGTCCGTACGGACCACGTCGGAGCTGAACCGGCTGGCCACCAATCCGCTGATGTGCGGCATGCTCTGCGCCCTGCACCGCGACCGGCGCGGCTTCCTGCCGCAGGACCGCAGGTCCCTGTACGAGGCCGCCCTGACCATGCTCCTGGAGCGCCGGGACCGCGAGCGGGAGCTGCACGACCCCGCCGGGGCGCGGCTGCCGTACGCGGTCCAGGTGCAGCTGCTGCAGAAGCTGGCCTGGTGGCTGATCCGCAACGGCCGCCAGGAGATGGACCGGGCCGAGGCCCTCCAGATCATCGGCCGCGCCCTGCCCGCGCTGAGCCTGGCGGGCAGCGGCGACGAGGAGGTCTACCGCGCCCTGCTGCTGCGCTCGGGACTGCTGCGCGAGCCCGCCGAAGGACGGGTGGACTTCCTCCACCGCACCTTCCAGGACTATCTCGGCGCCCGGCTGGCCGTGCAGGAGATGGACTTCGACCTGCTGGTCGACCACGCGGAGAGGGACGACTGGGAGGACGTGATCCTGCTCGCCCTCGCGCACGCCCGGCCCAGGGAGGCGGAGTACATACTGCGCCGGCTGGCGGACTCGGGCCACGCGCGCGGCACCCTGCTGGCGGCCGCCGGTCTCCGCTACGTGGCGGAGGTCGAACCCGAGGTGCGCGAGCGGGTGGAGGACGGTCTGCGGACGCACGTACCGCCGGTGGACTTCGAGGCGGCGCGGGAGGTGGCGCGCGCCGGGGGCGACCTGGTGCTGGGGCTGCTGCCGGGGCCGGAGGAGATCGATCACCACACGGCGACCCGGGTGGTGTACACGGCCGTCGGCGTGGGCAGCGAGGCGGCGCTGCGGTTCCTGTGCCGTTTCCGCGAGCATCCCGGCTCCGGGGTGCAGCAGCACCTCGCCGCCGCCTGGCACCTGTTCGACCGGGACCAGTACGCCCGCGAGATCCTCGCCCACCTTCCCCGGCAGTGGGTCGTCGACGTGTCCACGGCCGACGACCTGCGCACGCTCCGCTCACTCGGTGGCTGGGAACAGGTCTACGTCCACGGCGCGTACCGGGTCGGTGACCTGACCGGACTGATCGTCGCCGAGCGTCTCGTCCATCTGACACTGGAGGCGGCGCATCCGGTGGAGGGGCTGGCCTGGCTCTCGGCCTTCCCCGGTCTGCGCTCCGTCACCGTGCTGACCGACACGGACACGGCCGTGGCCCGGCAGGTGCCGGACGGCGTGAAGGTCCAGATCGTCCCAGCCGGCCCGTCCTCCCGACCACAGGGGTAACCCACATCCATGGATGCCGTCGTCCGCACCCCCTCCCACTTCGCCGCCCCTCTCGTCCGCAGACTCTTCCGCGATCCCGTCCGGCCGCCCGTGTTCTCCGAGCCGGTTCCCGGCCTCGTCACTTGGCGCGGCCCGGACGCCCCGGCCATCCCGGACGACGTCCACCGCACCGCCGCCGACCTCGTCCATCTCGCCGCCGAGCGGCACACCGCGCCCACCGCCGAACTGGCCCCGGTCGTCGACGTCCTGGCCCGCACCCTGCTCGCTATCGCCGAGGTCGACGTCACCGACGCCGACGCCGTGCGGCTCGGGCCGCAGGACTACGCGCGGCGCCTGCGGGGCGCGGTGCAGGGCGCGGACCGGGAACTCTCGCCGGACGCCGCCTGGTTCCACGACGCGCTGCTGGTCTCGGTGTGCCTGCACGTCCTGCACCATCTGGTGCGACGCTCGCCCTATCTCCAACGCCACCTGGCCGGGCGGGCCGGCCGGATCGCCCAGCTGGTCGACCTGGGCGACGCCGAGGCGGCGACCCGGCAGCCCCAACGATCGGAGGGGGACGCGGCGTTCGAGGCCGAGTACGCCCAGTGGGTGGCCCGGCGGCACGGTTGGCTGACCATCGTCGGGGTGGACTTCCCCAACGCGCCCGACCGTTGGCCGCTGGAGGAGACCTACCTGAGCCTGGAGGCGGAGGAGCGCAGCGGCGGCGTGGCCGGCGCGGAGGACGAGCAGCGCACCGTCCTGCTCGCGGACCGCGCCCTGGAGGACCACGAACGGGTGCTGCTGCGCGGCGGCGCGGGCTCCGGCAAGACGACCCTGGTCCAGTGGCTGGCCGTGGCCGCCGCCCGCCAGGGCTCCCGGGTCCCCTTCATCCTTCCCGTACGCCGCTTCGCCCGGGAGGGCTTCCCCGCCCCGGACGACTTCCTGCACGCGGTCCGGCACCCGCTCGCCGACCGGGCTCCGGAGGGCTGGGTCGTACGCACCCTGCTCTCCGGCCGTGCCCTGCTGCTGGTCGACGGCATCGACGAGGCGCCGGAGAAGACCCGCGGCGAACTGCGCGACCGGCTCCGCCGGCTGCTGCGCGTCTTCTCCGGCAACGGCTGCCTGGTCACCTCCCGTCCCTCCGCCGTGTCGGACGGCTGGCTCTCGGGGGGTGGACTGGCCGAGGAGGACTTCGCCGAGCTGTCCCTCGCGCCCATGTCGCGGGACCAGGTGACACGGTTCATCCGGGACTGGCACTCGGCGGCCCGGCTGGACGAGCAGAGCCGCTCGACCGGGCCGCGGGAGCGGGGCGCGCTGGACGAGTACGAGCAGCGGCTGCTGCACTCCGTACGGATCTACCGCGAGCTGCGTCAGCTTGCCACCAACCCGCTGATGTGCGGCCTGATATGCGCGCTGAACCGGGACCGCGCCGGCTCCCTGCCCAGCGGCCGCAAGGAGCTCTACGACGCCGCCCTGGAGATGCTGCTGCAGCGCCGCGACCCCGAGCGGGACGTGCTGTACGCCGACGACGTGCGGCTCCAGCAGAGCACCCGGGAGCGGCTGCTGCAGAAGCTGGCCCACGCCATGTTGGAGGAGGACGCCTCCGAGCTGACGAGCGAACGGGCGGTCGGCATCCTGGACGCCGCGCTCCCGGCCATGCCCGCCGCCCGCGCGCAGGGGGACGGCGCGAAGATCTTCCGCCATCTGCTGCACCGCACCGGCCTGCTGCGCGAACGGTCCGGGGAGTCGGTCGATTTCGTCCACCGCACCTTCCAGGACTACCTGGCCGCCAAGGAGATCGTGGCGCGCGGCCGGTTCCCCACGCTGGTGGACCACGCCCACCAGTCCGAGTGGGAGGAGGTCATCCGCATGGCCGCCGCCCACGCCCGCCCCGAGGAGTGTGCCGAGTTCCTGGAGCGGCTGCTCGCGGCGGCGCCCGGACTGCGCCGCCCGCAGATCAACCACCGCCGGTTGATGGCCGCGGCCTGCCTGGACCACGTCACCGAACTCGACCCGGCCGTCCAGCGGCTCGTCCACGAGCGCACGAAGAACCTGGTGCGCCCGACGACCGAGCCGGCCGCCCGGGGGCTGGGCTGGGTCGGTCCCATCGTCCTGGAGCTGCTGCCGGACCCCGGTCAGGTCCCCGACGACCGGCAGGCTCTGCTGCTCGCCATCACCGCGACCCGAGTCCAGGACGACGCCGCCATCGACTACCTGGCCCGTCTGCGGTCCCGCTCCGCCCTGCCGGTGCGCACCGAACTCGCCCGTGGTTGGCGCCACTTCGACACCGAGCGATACGCCGAGGAGATCATCGCCCATCTCGACCCGGACGGCCTCTATTTCCCCGTCGCCGACACCGCCGAGCTGGCGGCGCTGCACGAGCTGGGCGGGCGCACGCGCATCCAGGTGGCCGGCGTGATGCGCGCCGACGAACTGCTGGCGGGCCTGGCCCCCGGTCAGCTGACCCACCTCTGGCTCAACGCGGAGCTTCCCGACACGGACCTCTCGTGGCTGTCCGTCTTCCCCCGGCTGCGGGTACTGCGGGTCAACCCGCGCCTGCCCCGCGTGCGGAACGTGCCGGACGGGGTGGACATCACGGCGTGACCGCGGGCCGGGGCGGCCGACTACTACTCGGTAACCCAATCGTTGCCACCCGGCCACTTGTTGGGGCAAGCATGCTCGCGACAACTTTGTCACCGTCAGGCATCCCCGCAGGCATGAGAGGACCCCACCCCCCATGACCGACCAGAACGGGCAGATCAGACAGGCCGGACCGACCCGGCGCCGTACGTGGGCACGTGTCGCCGGAACGGCCACCGTCACCGCGGCGGCGCTCACGGCCACGCTCACCCCGGCCGTCGCCGCCCCTGCCGAGACGCAGCGCACGGTGGTGACGGCCGTCACCGCCGCCGACGTCGACTACGACACCTGGCAGAGGGACTGCCGGGCCGTGATGGACAAGGCCCTGCCCTACCTGAAGGAGCGGATCGCCGACTCCGCCCCCGGCGAGAAGCAGGCGATCGTCCTCGACATCGACAACACCTCGCTGGAGACCGACTTCGGCTTCAGCTACCCGCAGCCCGCCAACCGGCCCGTCCTCGAGGCCGCCCAGTACGCCCAGGAGCACGGCGTCGCCCTGTTCTTCGTGACCGCCCGCCCGGGCATCATCGAGGCCCCCACCGAGTGGAACCTCTCCCACGCCGGCTACGAGTCCTCCGGCCTGTACGTCCGCGGCTTCCTCGACCTGTTCCGGGACGTCGCCGAGTACAAGACCGAGCAGCGCGCCGAGATCGAGTCGCAGGGCTACACGATCATCGCGAACATCGGCAACAGCCCCACCGACGTGTCGGGCGGCCACGCCGAGAAGACCTTCAAGCTGCCGGACTACGCAGGCCAGTTGTCCTGACGCTCGATAGGCTTCCCCCGAAGACCGACCCCGGGGGTGGCGCATGGAACCGGCGGTACTCGGCGGGAAGCTGGCGTCCGGCCTGGTCGCACCGCTGGTGAAGAAGCTCTTCGTGACGGGCGGGCCCGGTGCCGGACTGGTCGACAGACCGGTCCGGCTGACCCACCTCGTCGCGTTCCGGGGCGAGCAGCGCACCCTCGGCGAGAAGGAGGTGCGCAGGCTTGCGGAGCGGCTCGTCGGGGCCTCACTGGACTCCCCGGGCGAGCCGCCCTTCCCGCTCGACGAGGAAACCGCCGTCACCGACGCCCTGACCGCCCGGCTGCTCGCCCTGGGCGACCTGGACATGGACGACGTACAGGCGGTGCGGCTGGGGCACCGGGAGCTGGCCAAGCAGTTGCAGTACCGGGGGGACGGCGCCTTCGGCGTCCTGTCCGCCGACGCCTGCTACTTCCTCGACTCCGCGACGGAATGGGCCTGCCTGCACATCCTGGAGTTCTTCACCCGGCGCTCCACCTTCGTCGCCCGCACGCTCGTGGCCCAGACGCGCGGACAGGCCGAGCTGATCGCCAAGGTCGACGAGCTGATCACCCGCACACCGCGTCCGGACGCCCGGGACACGGCGTTCGAGCGCCGGTACCTGCCGTACGTCGCCGAGCAGTACAACCGCATCACCATCTACGGCATCGACCTGCGCGACTCCCCCGACCGGTGGCCGCTGGAGGTCGCCTACCTGAGCCTGGAGGCGACCGGCGACGAGGAGCGCGCCGCCCTGCCGGGGGAACACCCCGAACCGGAACGCACCGTCCGCCTCTCCGCCGAGGACGCCCTGCGCACCCGCGACCGGGTACTCCTGCGCGGCGACGCGGGCTCCGGCAAGACGACCCTGGTCCAGTGGCTGGCGGTGACCGCCGCGCGCGACGGGGACCGGGTCCCGTACGTACTGCCGCTGCGCACACTGACCCGTTCGGGCGCGCTGCCCTCCCCCACGGCCTTCCTCACCGCCGTGGGCTGCCCGCTCACCCCTCCGGAGGGCTGGGCGGAACGGGTGCTGAGCGCCGGCCGGGGCCTGGTCCTCGTCGACGGCCTGGACGAGATCCCCGCCGCCGGCCGGCACCGCACCCGCGACTGGCTGCTCGCCCTGATCCGCGCCTTCCCCGGCAACCGCTGGCTGCTCACCTCCCGCCCCACCGCCGTACGCCACGACTGGCTGGCCACCGAGGGCTTCCGGGAACTCGCCCTCACGCCGATGCGACAGGACGACGTGACGACCTTCGTGCGGCGCTGGCACGCGGCCGCCCAGGCGTCCGAGTACGAGACCCGGCTACTGGACTCCCTGCGCACCAAACGCGACTTGGCCCGCCTCGCCACCAACCCCCTGATGTGCGGCCTGATCTGCGCCCTGCACCGGGAACGGCGGGGCTACCTCCCCACGGGACGCAAGGAGTTGTACGACGCCGCCCTCACCATGCTGCTCGCCCGCCGGGACCGGGAACGGGGCATGGAGGCGGTGGAGCTGGGCGAGGAGGCACAGCTGGAGCTGCTCCAGCGACTGGCGTACGCGCTGGTGCTGAGCGGGCGTACGGAGATGGACGTGGCCACGGCCGAAGGCATCGTGGAGCGCGCGCTGCCGTCGGTCGCCTCCGCGGCGGGGCAGGGAGACGCGGCGACGGTCCTGCGGGCACTGGTACTGCGCAGCGGGCTGCTCCAGCGGCCCGGCGAGGGGATCTTGAGCTTCGTCCACCGCACCTTCCAGGACTATCTGGGGGCGCGGTACGCGGTCGAGGAGGGGCACCTCGACGTCATCGCGGCCCGTGCGGACGACACCCAGTGGGAAGACGTGATCCGCATGGCGGTGGCCCATGCCCGGCCCGGGGAGCGTGCCGTGCTCCTGCGGCGGCTGCTGGCGCAGGACGAGCCGCGGCTGACCTTGCTGGCCCTGGCCTGCCTGGAGCACGCGACGGCCATGGACCCGGCGGTACGGGCGGAGGTGGAGGCACGAGCGGGGGCGCTGATCCCGCCGGGGTCGAAGGAGGATGCGAAGGCCCTGGCGGAGGCAGGGCCGTTGGTCCTGGAGCTGCTGCCGGGTCCGGAGGGGCTGACGGAGGCGGAGGCGCACGGCGTGACGGTGACGGCTTCGCTCCTCGCCGATCGCGAGGACACCGCGGCCCTGGCCGTGCTGCGCCGGTTCCGTGGACACGCGTCGCTGGACGTACGGCGACAGTTGGCCGGCACGTGGGAACGGTTCGATACCCAGGAGTACGCGACCGAGGTACTGGATCACCTGGACCGTACGGATTTGTACTTGGCCTGTACCACTGACGCCGAGCGAACCGCACTCGGCGGTATGCGCCCGTGGCAACGACTTGTGTTCCGGGGACAACACGAGTTGTCCGGCATCGCCGCCGCTGTGGTCGATCCGAGCTCGGTCGAGGACCTGGTACTCATCGACAACCCCGAACTGACCGACATGCGTGAGGTGGCCGTCTTCGATTCCCTACGGCGACTTGAGCTGAGCAGGTGCCGGTCGGTGCGGGAATTCGGATGGCTCAGGTCCTTGCCGCTCGACTTCCTCCTGATCGCCGATGCCTCGGAGATCAGCGGCCTTCGCGACACGACCTCGATTCGTCTGCTGTCTCTGTTCGCACAGCAGCTCCCGGGCACAGAGCTGACGGACTCCCTGCCCGTCGCGTCGCCCCTGGACTTTCTCTTCCTGGGCGAGGACACGACCACCAGCACCGGCCTGCGGGGCTTGTCCCACTGGCGCACCCTGGAAGTACTCAGCCTCGCCGTCACCACACCGCTGACCGACGAGGACTGGGCAGAAGTGGCTCGGCTGCCGCACCTGACCGGCCTGTACCTGAACGGCCGGCTCTTCCCGGACGGGCTCGGACCGGTTCCTCTCCTCCCTGACATCACCGAACTGCGTCTCGTCGCCTTCCGGGGGGACGAGGATGCCTCCGTGCTGTCCGCTCGCCTCCCCGGAGTGCGAAAGGTCGCCGTCTGGGCCGCCACGGGGGAACGGCTCGACGCCACCCCATTCGAAGCGCTCTTCCCCAACGCCGAAGTGATCCTGGAAGAACGCTGACGCGGCGAGACAAAGGGGCTGCCCCGGGACCGAAGTCCCGGGGCAGCCCCTTTCTCGACGCACCCCCGGAGGGCTACGCCTCCTTGCTCAGGTTCGGGCCGGCGCCGCCGGCCGCCTGCTCGATCGGCGGGACGTCGGGGAGCGCCGACTTCTCCTCACCCCGGAAGGTGAAGGTCTTGGCGTCGCCCTCGCCCTCGGTGTCCACGACCACGATGTGACCGGGACGCAGCTCGCCGAAGAGGATCTTCTCCGACAGCGTGTCCTCGACCTCGCGCTGGATCGTGCGGCGCAGCGGACGCGCGCCCAGCACCGGGTCGTAGCCCTTCTTGGACAGCAGCTCCTTGGCGGACGGGGAGAGCTCGATGCCCATGTCCCGGTCCTTGAGGCGCTCGTCGACCTTGTCGATCATCAGGTCGACGATCCGCAGGATGTCGTCCTGGCTGAGCTGCGGGAAGACGACCACGTCGTCGACGCGGTTGAGGAACTCGGGCCGGAAGTGCTGCTTGAGCTCGTCCTGGACCTTGTTCTTCATGCGCTCGTAGTTGGTCTTCTTGTCACCCGTGGCCGCGAAGCCGAGGTTGAAGCCCTTGGAGATGTCCCGGGTGCCGAGGTTGGTCGTCATGATGATGACCGTGTTCTTGAAGTCCACGACCCGGCCCTGGGAGTCGGTCAGGCGACCGTCCTCCAGGATCTGCAGCAGCGAGTTGAAGATGTCCGGGTGGGCCTTCTCGACCTCGTCGAAGAGGACGACCGAGAACGGCTTGCGGCGCACCTTCTCCGTCAGCTGCCCGCCCTCCTCGTAGCCCACGTAACCGGGGGGCGAACCGAAGAGGCGGGAGACCGTGTGCTTCTCGCTGAACTCCGACATGTCGAGGGAGATCAGCGCGTCCTCGTCACCGAAGAGGAACTCCGCGAGCGCCTTGGACAGCTCGGTCTTACCGACACCGGACGGACCGGCGAAGATGAACGAGCCACCGGGACGCTTCGGGTCCTTCAGGCCGGCACGGGTACGGCGGATCGCCTTGGACAGCGCCTTGACGGCGTCGATCTGCCCGATGACCCGCTTGTGGAGCTCGTCCTCCATGCGCAGCAGGCGGGACGACTCCTCCTCCGTGAGCTTGAAGACCGGGATGCCGGTCGCCGTGGCGAGGACCTCGGCGATCAGGTCGCCGTCGACCTCGGCGACGACGTCCATGTCGCCGGCCTTCCACTCCTTCTCCCGCTTGGCCTTGGCGGCCAGGAGCTGCTTCTCCTTGTCGCGCAGCGAGGCGGCCTTCTCGAAGTCCTGCGAGTCGATCGCGGACTCCTTGTCGCGGCGGACGCCGGCGATCTTCTCGTCGAACTCGCGCAGGTCCGGCGGCGCGGTCATCCGGCGGATGCGCATCCGGGAACCGGCCTCGTCGATCAGGTCGATCGCCTTGTCCGGCAGGAAGCGGTCCGAGATGTAGCGGTCGGCGAGCGTCGCCGCCTGGACCAGGGCCTCGTCCGTGATGGAGACACGGTGGTGGGCCTCGTACCGGTCACGGAGACCCTTGAGGATCTCGATCGTGTGCGGCAGTGACGGCTCCGCGACCTGGATCGGCTGGAAGCGGCGCTCGAGGGCCGCGTCCTTCTCCAGGTGCTTGCGGTACTCGTCCAGCGTGGTCGCACCGATGGTCTGCAGCTCACCGCGGGCCAGCATCGGCTTGAGGATGCTGGCGGCGTCGATGGCGCCCTCGGCGGCACCCGCACCGACCAGCGTGTGCAGCTCGTCGATGAACAGGATGATGTCGCCGCGGGTGCGGATCTCCTTGAGCACCTTCTTCAGGCGCTCCTCGAAGTCACCGCGGTAGCGGGAGCCGGCGACCAGCGCGCCGAGGTCCAGGGTGTAGAGGTGCTTGTCCTTGAGGGTCTCGGGCACCTCGCCCTTGACGATGGCCTGCGCGAGGCCCTCGACGACGGCGGTCTTGCCGACGCCGGGCTCACCGATGAGGACCGGGTTGTTCTTGGTACGGCGGGACAGCACCTGCATGACCCGCTCGATCTCCTTCTCGCGCCCGATGACCGGGTCGAGCTTGGACTCACGAGCGGCCTGGGTGAGGTTCCGGCCGAACTGGTCGAGGACCAGGGACGTGGAGGGCGTGCCCTCCGCAGGACCGCCGGCGGTGGCGGTCTCCTTGCCCTGGTAACCGGAGAGCAGCTGGATGACCTGCTGCCGCACCCGGTTCAGATCTGCGCCCAGCTTGACCAGGACCTGGGCGGCGACGCCCTCGCCCTCACGGATCAGGCCGAGCAGGATGTGCTCCGTGCCGATGTAGTTGTGACCCAGCTGGAGGGCCTCGCGGAGTGAAAGCTCCAGGACCTTCTTGGCACGGGGAGTGAAGGGGATGTGACCCGACGGAGCCTGCTGGCCCTGCCCGATGATCTCCTCCACCTGCTGGCGGACCGCCTCGAGCGAAATCCCGAGGCTCTCAAGGGCCTTGGCGGCGACACCCTCACCCTCGTGGATCAGGCCCAGGAGGATGTGCTCGGTGCCGATGTAGTTGTGGTTGAGCATCCGGGCTTCTTCCTGAGCCAGGACGACAACCCGCCGCGCGCGGTCGGTGAACCTCTCGAACATCGTTAATCG
>NZ_BAABCQ010000209.1:0-12119 GCF_039539045.1 Streptomyces marokkonensis | reverse complement strand
ACGTCCTCGGACCGCACGACGACCGAGGTGTCGACCAGGTCGGTGACTTCGGCCCTCGAAACCTCGCAGGCCCGAGGAGCCCCAAAATGCAACTCGCCGCGATCATCGTGTCGCTGGTCCTGATCGTGGTCGGCGTCGCACTGTTCGGCCGCGCCGTCCTGCAGATCTACAACTCCATGCGGCTGGGCCAGCCCGTACCGGCCGGCACCCGGACCGACGACCCCACGCAGCGCACCATCACCGTGGTCAGGGAGTTCCTCGGCCACACCCGGATGAACCGCTGGGGCATCGTCGGGGTGGCGCACTGGTTCGTGGCGGTGGGCTTCTTCTCCCTGCTGCTGACGATCGTCAACGCGATCGGCCAGCTGTTCGAGGCCGACTGGATCCTGCCGGTCATCGGCGACTGGGCGCCCTACAACGTCTTCGTCGAGTTCATCGGCACGATGACGGTGCTCGGCATCCTGGTCCTGATCGGGATCCGCCAGCTGAGCAAGCCGAACAAGCCGGGCCGCAAGTCCCGTTTCGCCGGCTCCAACTTCGGCCAGGCGTACTTCGTCGAGGCCGTCATCCTCATCGTCGGCGTCTGCATCTTCATGCTGCACGCCCTCGAGGGCGCCCTCCATCACGTGGACGGCTACGAGGCGTCGTTCTTCATCTCGTACCCGGTCGTCTCCGCGCTCCAGGACCTGGACGTCTCCACGCTCCAGAACCTCGTCTACCTCTTCGCCGGCCTGAAGATCGCGACCTCCTTCATCTGGATGATCACGGTCGCCCTGAAGACCGACATGGGCGTGGCCTGGCACCGCTTCCTCGCCTTCCCGAACATCTGGTTCAAGCGCGACGCGAAGGGCGGCACCGCGCTGGGCGGGCTGCTGCCGATGACGTCCGGCGGCAAGCCGATCGACTTCACCGACCCCGGCGACGACGACGTCTTCGGCGTCTCCCAGGTCGAGCACTTCTCCTGGAAGGGCCTGCTCGACTTCTCCACCTGCACCGAGTGCGGCCGCTGCCAGTCGCAGTGCCCCGCCTGGAACACGGGCAAGCCCCTCTCCCCCAAGCTCCTGATCATGTCCCTGCGCGACCACGCTCACGCCAAGGCCCCCTACCTGCTGGCCGGCGGCGGCAAGACGATGGAGGGCGAGGAGAAGGCCTCCGAGGAGCAGCTCAAGGACGTCCCCGCGGCCGCCCTCGCCGAGGCCGAGCGCCCGCTGGTCGGCACCCTCGAAGAGAACGGCGTCATCGACCCGGACGTCCTGTGGTCCTGCACCACCTGCGGCGCCTGCGTCGAGCAGTGTCCGGTGGACATCGAGCACGTCGACCACATCGTCGACATGCGCCGCTACCAGGTCATGATCGAGTCGGCGTTCCCGTCCGAGGCGGGCACGATGCTCAAGAACCTGGAGAAGAAGGGCAACCCCTGGGGCCTGGCGAAGAAGCAGCGCCTGGAGTGGCTCAAGGAGCTCGACTTCGAGGTCCCCGTCGTCGGCAAGGACATCGAGGACCTCACCGAGGTCGAGTACCTCTACTGGGTCGGCTGCGCCGGCGCCCTCGAGGACCGCGCCAAGAAGACCACCAAGGCGTTCGCCGAGCTCCTCCACATCGCGGGCGTCAAGTTCGCGATCATGGGCGGCGACGAGAAGTGCACCGGCGACTCCGCCCGCCGCCTCGGCAACGAGCCCCTGTTCCAGGAGCTCGGCATGGAGAACGTCATGTCCCTCAACGCCGCCTTCGGCGAGGAGATGGACGAGGACGGCAAGGTGCTGCCCGAGTCGGCGAAGCCGAAGTCGGCGAAGAAGATCGTCGCCACCTGCCCGCACTGCCTCAACACCCTCGGCAACGAGTACCCGCAGCTCGGCGGCGACTACGAGGTCATCCACCACACCCAGCTGCTCCAGCACCTCGTGGACGAGGGCAAGCTGCTCCCGGTCACCCCGGTCGAGGGCATCATCACGTACCACGACCCGTGCTACCTGGGCCGCCACAACAAGATCTACACGCCTCCGCGCGAGATCATCGCCGCCGTCCCGGGCGTCCGGAACGAGGAGATGCACCGCCACAAGGAGCGCGGCTTCTGCTGCGGCGCCGGCGGCGCGCGGATGTGGATGGAGGAGCGGATCGGCAAGCGCATCAACAACGAGCGCGTGGACGAGGCCCTCTCGGTCAACCCGGACATCGTCTCCACCGCCTGCCCGTTCTGCCTCGTCATGCTGACCGACTCGGTCAACGGCAAGAAGAACGACGGCAAGGCCAAGGAGTCCATCCAGGTCGTCGACGTCGCCCAGCTCCTCCTCGACTCCGTCAGGACCCCGGCCGACCCGGCGGGCGAGCCGGAGACGGAGAGCGAGCCGACACCGGAACCGGTGAAGTAACCGGCCCCTCCCCTCGCCGACACCCCCAGGCCCGTACGGTTCCCCACGGACCTGGGGGTGTCGCCGTGTACCACCGGTACGCGGTGTCCGATGAGGCATCGGACGAGGTAACCGAGGAGGACCCCTCGGGGGAATCGTCGGAGAGTCCTCGGGGAGTCCTCGGGGAACACCCGTAAGGGATGTCACAGCTCAGCCGCAAAGGACGTTCCGAAGGGCCGGTACCGGCACGTCACTCTCCGGGACCAGGTACGTTCGAAGACGTGGCTGGATTCAGGATCGGACGCGGCCGGGACAACGGCGCTCCTCACGCGCGACCGCAGAACCCTCCGTACGGACAGCAGGCGCCCCAGGGACCGTCGTACGGCGGTCCCGCGACGCCTCAACAGCCGTACCCGCAGCAGCCGTACGGAGGTGGCGGCCCGGCCCCCGGCGGCTCACCGTGGCCGCAGCCGCACGGCCAAGGACACGGTGAGCCGGAGTACTTCGGCGACGGCGGCTACCCCCAGGGCGGGCCGCACCACCCGCAGGGAGGCCAGGCCCCGTACGACCCGTACGCGGCGAACAACCCGGGCCACACCCAGGCGTTCGCGGTCGGCGACGACCCCTACACCCAGGGCGGGACCTACCGCGCCGGCGCCGCCCCTCCGCCCGGCCCGGTCGGTCCCCGCCTGCACTGGAAGGCCCTGCTGAGGGGCGTCGTCCTCGCCCCCAACCAGACCTTCCTGCAGATGCGGGACTACGCGATGTGGGTCCCGGCGCTCATCGTGACGTTCCTCTACGGCCTGCTGGCGGTCTTCGGCTTCGACGGCGCCCGCGAGGAGGCGATCAACGCCACCCTCTCGAACGCGATCCCGATCGTCCTGACCACGGCCGTGGCGATGGTGCTGAGCGCGTTCATCCTGGGCGTGGTGACCCACACCCTGGCCCGCCAGCTCGGCGGTGACGGCGCGTGGCAGCCCACGGTCGGCCTCTCCATGCTCATCATGTCGATCACGGACGCCCCGCGCCTGGTCATCGCGATGTTCGCCGGCGGCGACGCGCCCTTCGTCCAGATCCTCGGCTGGGTCACCTGGGTCGCGGGCGGCGCGCTGCTGACCCTGATGGTCGGCCGCTCCCACGACCTGCCCTGGCCGAAGGCGCTCGGCGCGTCCGCGATCCAGCTGATCGCGCTGCTGTCGATCGTGAAGCTCGGCACGTTCTGACGCCCGACGGACGCACGGAGGGGCCCACGGCATCGCGCCGTGGGCCCCTCCGCATGTCCGTGGACTCGGACGTCAGGCGTCGAGCACCTGCCCGGACCGCCGCACTACGGGCTCCTGGACCGACCACGGGAAGTTGATCCAGTCGTCGGTCCGCTTCCACACGTACTCGCACTGGACGAGCGAGTGGGACTTCTCATAGATCACGGCGCTGCGGACCTCGGCGACGGTGTCCAGGCAGAAGTCCCGCACCAGCTTGAGCGTCTTGCCGGTGTCGGCGACGTCATCGGTGATGAGGACCTTCTTCCGGGAGAAGTCGATGACGTTGGGCACGGGCGCGAGCATGACCGGCATCTCGAGCGTGGTGCCGACGCCGGTGTAGAACTCCACGTTCACGAGGTGGATGTTCTTGCAGTCGAGGGCGTAGGCCAGCCCGCCCGCCACGAAGACCCCGCCACGCGCGATGGAGAGCACTATGTCGGGCTCGTACCCGTCGTCGGCGACGGCCTGCGCGAGTTCGCGCACGGCGACGCCGAACTGCTCGTAGGTCAGATTCTCCCGAACATCACTCATGCGCGCGTCCCGCCTGCGTTCTCGCTGGTCATACCTGGGTCCGATGGAAGTTGAGGAAGGACCGCGAGGCCGTCGGCCCCCGCTGTCCCTGGTAACGGGACCCGTACCGCTCGCTCCCGTACGGGTGCTCGGCCGGCGACGTGAGCCGGAACAGGCAGAGCTGCCCGATCTTCATCCCCGGCCACAGCTTGATGGGCAGGGTCGCGAGATTGCTGAGCTCGAGCGTCACGTGCCCGGAAAAGCCGGGGTCGATGAACCCGGCGGTGGAGTGCGTGACGAGTCCGAGCCGCCCGAGCGAGCTCTTCCCCTCCAGCCGCGAGGCGAGGTCGTCGGGCAGTGAGACGACCTCGTACGTACTGGCCAGCACGAACTCACCGGGGTGCAGGATGAACGGCTCGTCCCCCTCCGGCTCCACGAGCCGGGTCAGGTCCGTCTGCTCGACGGAGGGGTCGATGTGCGGGTACCGGTGGTTCTCGAACACCCGGAAGTAGCGGTCGAGGCGCACGTCGATACTCGACGGCTGCACCATGGAGTCGTCGAAGGGATCGATGCGGACCCGCCCGGAATCGATCTCGGCCCGGATGTCCTTGTCTGAGAGAAGCACGCACCGAGGATACGCAAGGCGCGCGGAGCAGCGACAATCGCCGCCGCACCGCGCGCCCGGTCCTACTGGGCCCTACGAGTCCTACTGGGTCCCGCCGGGGGGGTCTCCCCTCCGGGAGACCGGCTACCGCTTCCCCGATCCCACCGGCACGGCACTCCGCAGCCGCGCACACCGCGGACATCGGACGAGCCGGCCGGGGCCGAGTCGCTCGGCCTGCTGCATCGGGAACGAGGCGGCGGTGAACACGTGCCCATCGGCACAGCGGAGGACGGTGCGATCCATCAAGTCCTTCAAGTCCCTTCCCCAAGAGCCGCGTCTGGCTTACTACCCTGACGACAAAAGCCACAGTACGGGATCAAAGAGACGACTCTCCAGGCGGCACTCCGGCCCCACCCGGCCCCACTCCCGGACCTGCTGCCGGGCCCCCACCGTACGCCCCAACTCCGGCCCCCCGCAGCCGCATCACCCCCATCCGAAACGCCCGCCGCCCCACGGTGAGAACACCGTGGGGCGGCGATGGGGTAGAGTGAGCGAGAGTCCAGGCACCGACCGCGGTCGGCGTCTTGCGCGGGTGTAGTTTAGTGGTAGAACATCAGCTTCCCAAGCTGAGAGTGCGAGTTCGATTCTCGTCACCCGCTCCATGAGAAACCCCCAGGTCATTGACCCGGGGGTTCTTTGTTGTCTGGACCAGTGGGCAGGCTGCGCACCACAACCGCACCATAAGGACGCGCTACCCGGTCCCGGGCCGGTCCTTGTGGTGCGCGTCGTCGTCGCCGGTGTGGTTCTTCGCACGCTCGGCACGCACCATGTCGTCGAGCCCCGAAGCCACATCACGTTGCCGCTCCTCGTCGGAGTGCTGATAGATCAGCGCGGCCTTCTCGGACGACTGACCGGCGCGGACCATCGTGTCCTTGAGGGTGGCCCCCGAACGGGTCGAGAGCGTGTGCCCGGTGTGCCGCAGATCGTAGAAGCGGAACCCCTCCGGAAGACCGGCGACCGTGCGGGCCCGTCGCCACTTCCGCCCGAACGAGGTGCGCCGGAAAGGTGCGCCCTTCTCACCGACGAAGACCAGACCGTCCGGCCCCTTCTCGGCGAACCACGCGAGGTGCTGCCTCACCTCCTTGTGCAGGAAGGCCGGGAGGACGACGGCCCGGACACCGGCATCGGACTTGGTCTCACCGGGAGCGCGTTTGCCGTTGGTCCGCTCCGGCTCGGCGACACGGACGCGGATCACCATGTGGTCGAGGTCGACATCCCGGCGGCGGAGGCCGGCCAGCTCCTCGGGGCGCATCGGGCCGTACGCGCCGAGGTAGACCATCAGGCGCCAGCGGATGTCGATCGCGTCGGCGAGGCCGTCCACCTGGGCGACGGTGGCGATGCGCCGTTCAGCGGCCGATTCCTTGCCCGCGCCCTTGATGCGGCACGGGTTGCGGCTGACCAGGTCGTCGTCGACAGCCGTTTCAAGGATGCCCTTGAGGAGGCGGTACGACTTGGCGACGGTCGTCTTGGCGGCGGTAGTGCGGAGCCGCTCAGCGCGCCACTCGCGCACGCGGGGTGCCGTGATCTCGTCCAGGTCGAATGTGCCGAAGGTCGGGAGGATGTGCAGTCGGAGGAGGTGTCGGTACAGGTCCTCGGTACGAACCGCCAGCTCTCGTTCCTCGACCCACTTCTCGGCGTAGACGCCGAAGTTGACAGCCCCGGCATCAGGAGCGCGCCAGTCCCCGCGGCTGAGGTCTGCCTCGACCTGGGACAGCCAGATCTCGGCGTCCTTCTTGGTCTCGAAGGTCTCTTCCGCACGGTTGCGCTCGCCGTCGGGCCCAAGGTACGAAGCCGTCCACCGGCCGGACCGGTACTGCCGCACCGCACCGAAGCGCCGACGCCTTCCCTTCCTATTGGCCATCAGGCAGCCCTCCACAGTCCGGCGCGTCGGAGCCTCACCGGTTCCACGGTGTGGGCGTCCACGTACGCCTCTACGGCGCTCTCGGGGATGCGGACGTGCCGACCGACCTTCACGAAGGTGATGCGGCGTTCCTCGATGAGGCGGCGGGGGAAGCGGACGCCCGTACCGAGGCGATCGGCGACCTGGTCCACGGTGAGGAGGCGGTCCACGGTTACCACTCCTTCTCGTCGGCAGACAGCGCGGCCAGAGCCTCACGGGCGGTCTCCCGGTTGAGTCGGATGTCCCGAGCGATGGTGGCGGCGAGAGCGGACTCACCCGGAGTGTGGCCGTGCCCGGCGTACTGCCAGTCGGTAAGGACGAGGACGGTGTCCGGCTCGCGGTCGTCCAGGCCGATACCCCCGGCGTCTTGTGCGGCGCGGTAGTCGGCGCGTGCCTGGCGGAGGGTGCCGAGGGTGGTGGAGTAGTGGCGGGACTTGGAGGAGAAGTGACCACGGAAGCCGAGCATGTGCGCCCAGGCCCAGAGGCGCCGGTCCGGGTACAGGCCGTCCAGGTCACGGCACGCGGTGATCAGTCGGCGGGTGTGGTCCGGGACCCGGTGACGTTCGAGTTCGGAGAGCTCCCCGATGCGGCGGTCAAGGGTGCCGGTGTTCTCCGCGGCTTTGGTGGAGTACTTGGCGACGTACGAGGCGACGGCCTGTTCGGTGATGTCGGAGCCGTCCCCGAACGCCCTCACCGGCCGGACGTCGAGCTGTGTGCCCCAGCGGAACGACCGGGCCGGTTGGTCCCCTGCGGCCGGTACTGAGACCGAGGTGTAGGAGTGGGCCGCAGCCGCACCGATCGCATCGGCGAGGACACCGACCGTGGCCCACGCGGGCGGCGGCGTTCCGGGACCCTCCGGTCCGTCGAGCCGGATCACCGCATGGAAGTGCAGGGCACCACGCTTCTGGAACTCAGCAACCTTGCCGTACGAAAGGCGGACGTGGTCGGCGAGTTCCCGGCGGGGAAGGCCGGCGCGGGCGGCGAGTTCGCGACGCAGGCGGGTGCTGAAGCGCTGCCAGAGTTGCCCAGCGTGGTTGTTGAACAGCACTGCGCCCGCATAGTCGTACGTCGCCGGGTCGAGGGCGGTGCCCAGTTCAAGCGCGTCGGGAGCGTGGCCGGTGCCGCAGCGGCAGACGCCGTGATCGGGACGGTTGTGGACCGGGCCGAACGAGGGCGCGGTGAGTGTGGCGAAGACGCGCGGGTGATCGCGGACGGTGGCGGGGATGTCGCGGCGGTCGTCACCGGCGAGGCCGGCGCGGATGAGGTGGTAGGTGTCGCCCGCGTAGGTCCAGGCGCAGGCCGGGCAGCGGGAGGCGCGGCGGTTGCCGCAGGCGAGACGGAGGCGCCCGCCAGGCTCAACAGCGGTCGTGTAGTGGTGCAGGGTTTCGCCAGTGATCTTGTCCTTGTGGAGGGTCCAGCCGGTGAGGTGGATGGGGTCGGAGCAGCCGCCGGTGCGGCGGATCTGGTCTTCCCATCGGGTGGCGGGGCCGAGGAGGGGTTGGCGGGTGAGTGGGCGAGGAGGGTGCCGCCCATGAAGGCGAGGGCGGGCCAGGCGGCGACGAGGATGCGCAGCCAGGCCGGGACGTCGTCGAGGTCGAGGAGTCCGGCGGTGGCGACGTTGGCGCCGAGGGAGGCTACGAGGGCGATGAGGAACCAGCACCAGGCCAGCCGGGACGGCCCGTCGGTACGCAGCCGTCGCCAGGCGGCGACCAGGAGCAGGTCGACAGAGACGGGATAGGCCCAGGCTTTCCAGCCGGTCTGTCCGGCAGCGGCGGCGAGGTCGTGGAGGTGGGCGAAGGACAGTGCCCCGGCAATGACGGCCTGAACGAGTACGGCGTCGACGCGGAGTGCGGGGCGGGCCATCACGGCTCCTTCCTGTGATTAGGCAAGGCGGGGGTAGGGACCCGGCGCGAAGGACGGTCGCGCCGACCGTGGGAGGGGGAGGAGTCAGGCGGTGGCGGGCGCTGTCTTGGACAGCGGCACGCGGGCCGAGGGCAACGGAGCGAGCGCGGGCCGGAAGGGCGCGAGGGCGGGCAACTCGGGTGTGCGGTCGGCGTGCTTGTTGCAGACGTTCACGGCCTGGCGCAGCGTGGTGTGCGGGGCGCGGATGCGGTGCCAGCCGCCGGTGAAGTCTCCGGCGATGGCGATTCCGCGTGTCTCGGCGGGAATCTGGATGGCGGCGAGGACGGCGTCCGGGGCGATGTCGCCGAAGGCCATGTTCGCGGACGTTTCGTCGTTGACGCGGTGGGCGGTGCGGCCGGTGAGCTGGGCGCGGAGCATGGTGATGCCCTTGCCGAGTTCGGAGCCGAAGCGCTGCCC
Organism: Streptomyces marokkonensis; assembly: GCF_039539045.1. Classification (NCBI taxonomy): domain Bacteria; kingdom Bacillati; phylum Actinomycetota; class Actinomycetes; order Kitasatosporales; family Streptomycetaceae; genus Streptomyces; species Streptomyces marokkonensis. Next base: position 3,116 of record NZ_BAABCQ010000209.1, on the reverse strand, counting down.
GCAGATCTCCAGGTAGACGCCGGCCGCGCGGCCGAGCTGGGCGAGGCGGACCAGGGCGGTGATGATCCGGTCCCGCCGCTTCTCTTCCTCCTTGCTCGCGAAGAGCGCGAGTTCGGCGACCTCGTCGACCAGGACCACGACCGGCACCGGCCGCACGTCCTCGGGCAGGTCCCAGATGTCGGCGGCGATCTCCGCATCCGGCACGGCGACACTGATCCGCTGCTCGGCGCGGATGAGCTGATACACGTCCTGCATGTGGGACACCAGCGCCTCCAGCAGCTCCAGCGCGGTATCCGGGTTGTCGGCAAGCGCGGAGAACCGGCGGGCCAGCGGGAACAGCTCGACCCCTTGCTTGCAGTCGATGCCGACCAGCGCGACATGGTGCGGGGCGAGCCCGGCGACGAGGTTGCGCTGATAGACGGACTTGCCGGACTCCGTGGCCCCGAGGGTCAGACCGTGCGGGACGACGCGGTAGTCGCGGTAGTGCACCGATCCGTCCTCCCGCAGCGCGACCGGGACACGCATCGGGCGGGCGTCGGTCTTGGCCGGCATCTGCACCCGCTTGAGCACGTCGTAGCCGGTCATCCGGATCTCGACCACACCGGAGCGCAGCTCACGGGAGGTGACGCCGTACATCCCGAAGGAGTGGCGCAACCGGTCCGAGGCGGCGGCGACGTCGAAGGCGTCCTGTCCCGGGCGGAGTTTGAGCCTCAGGACCAGGCCGGTGTGGGTGGGCCGCAGCCGCAGGATGCGCGGCGCGCGGGACTCCGGCGCCGGGCGGTTGGTCATCCGGGCCAGCATGAGGCGCCAGCGCGAGGGCGGGACCGTCAGCCCGCAGGCCTCCATGACGGAGGCGTAGCGGACCAGGACGCGCACGACAGCGAAGGTGACCCCGAAGGTCATCCAGTACCAGGCGGGACGCCGCCACCGCAGGAGCCCCGCAGCGGCGACGACCACCAGCAGTAAGACCGTCGGCCACGTCATGGCTCAGGCCGCCTTCGAGCCCGTGCCCGTGGTGGCCAGCGAGGTGACGGCGACCGCGCGGAAGGCGATGCCGTGCCGCTTCTGGCCGTTGAAGTCGTTCTCCCACGGCCGGGCGATCAGACCCGTGAGCGCGACCGGGGTGCCCATGGTCAGCTCCCCGGAGATGCCGGTCTCCGGGACGGTGACGGACAGGATCTCGACTTCATCGTTGGCCGCGAACATCACGTTCACGGTCATCAGCTTCGCGCCGGTCTCGGCGTCGAGGGCCAGTTCGCCGGTCCGGCGGTCCTTCACCTTGGGCTCCGGGGTCTTGGCGACCATCACGACCGCAGCGGAGGTGTCGACGGGGATCTGACGCACAGCGGATCACTCCTCTATAGGTGCTGGACTCTGTCACTCATGTACACGAGTGACATGAAGAAGAGTGCACCACTCCTATACATGAGTCAACCCGCCGCGACACCGAAGTCACGACGGGTTGCGAGAAGTTGAGCGAGCGTCAGTCGGCCGCAGGGATCCGGTACTCGAAAACGAACTGATCAGCAGCCATGAGCGTGTCGCAGACCTCCACCACGACTCCAGCCGTCGTACGAGCCTCCCGGATCAGATGAACCACCGGCGCACCCGGACTCAGCGCCAACTCGGAAGCTTCCGCCTTGGAGGCCGGCCGCGCTTGCAGCGTCTCGACGAACTCCGCGAACTCATGCCCGTGGTCTTCGAGTCGGGCATAGATGCCACCCCCGCCGGGGTTCTCGGCGAACAGCTCGGGGATGTCCTTGACGACGTCCCACGGAAGGTAGGAGGAGGCGGTCTCGACCGGGGTGCCGTTGCGGAAGTAGAGACGCCGCCGGGCGAGCACTTGAGTGCCGGCGGGAACGCCCAGCCGCTGGGCGGTATCCGCGGGGGCCTCCATCGGGCCGATGTAGAGGACGCTCACCTTGGCCGTGGCACCGGACTGCGCGGACTCCGCGAGGTACGCGGCCTTGCCCCCCTGGCGGAGCGAGCGCCGGAAGCGGTCGGAAGAACGGTGCCGCACCGGCGGCCGGTCCTTCACGATCGAACCCTTGCCGTGCCGGGTCTCGACGAGCCCACTCGCCCGCACCTCGACCATGGCCTTACGGATCGTGCCCCCGGACACGCCGTAGCGGTCCACCAGCTCCGACTCACTCGGCACCATGTCACCAGGCTTGAGCACACCCGCCCGGATCTGCTGCACGATCTCGTCCGCGATCTGCACGTACCGAGGCCCGGACCTGCCCCCCTCTACCGCAGTTCCCATAGTCCTTCTCTGCCTCCTATGCTCCTGTACATGAGTCAACCACAGGAAGCAACGTCGACGCCCCTGCACTCCGTGTCCGTAGCCGGGGTAGTGGTGCGCGAAGACGGCCGCCTCCTGGCGATCCGCCGAGCCGACAACGGCACCTGGGAACTCCCCGGCGGCGTACTCGAACTGGACGAAACCCCGGAAGCCGGCGTCGCCCGCGAGGTCCTGGAGGAGACAGGCGTCCAGGTCGAGGTCGACGAACTCACCGGCGTCTACAAGAACACCACCCGAGGCATCGTCGCCCTGGTCTTCCGGTGCAAACCCTCCGGCGGCGTCGAGCGCACGTCCAGCGAGTCGACAGCCGTCTCCTGGCTCACGCCCGACGAGGTGAGTAAGTACATGGCCGAGGTCTACGCAGTCAGGCTCTTGGATGCCCTGGACGGCAACGGTCCTCACGTACGAAGCCACGATGGCAAGCACCTCATCCCAGCGGGATAAGACTTTCCCTACTTCATCAAGGCCCGCGCAAGACACGGGCGCGCGCCGCCGGGCGCGGCCCGCCTCCTGTCTTCGCCCCGGCTGGCCGCGCCCGGCGGCGCGCTCGGCGGCTGCGGGCATGAAGTGGGGAGACACCCTCTGTGGCTGGGGCGGTCGGCTCCACGGCTTTAGGCAGCCACTTTGGGGCGAGCCTCTAAGATCTTGGCCCCAACGTCGTGCTTTAACGGGCAGGTCCACAGACTGCCCGACTCGCCATCAGCTTACGGGGCCAAGATCACTCGCCCCAAAGCAGCTCCAGCCCAAAGCCGCTCCACCGACCACTTCGCCTACCCACCGCAGCGAGTGTCATCGGAAATTCCATAGCCGCTAG
>NZ_BAABCQ010000208.1:0-12256 GCF_039539045.1 Streptomyces marokkonensis | reverse complement strand
GTCCGGATCCGAGGCGTACAGCGTCCCCAGCTCCCAGCCACGGTCGTCGGGGAAGCCCGACAGGGCGTCCACACCGGAAGCGACCAGGTGCCACAGCGCCTCCGGCGAACCCACCTCGCCCGGAAAGCGGCAGCTCATGCCGACGATCACGACCGGATCGTCGTGGGCCGCGGCAGTCGTCGGCGGTGTCGCCGCGTACCCCGCACCGTCCACGCCGGTCAGCTCGTCCTGCAGGAAACGCACCACGGACGACACAGTGGGGTGGTCGAAGACCAGCGTGGCGGGCAGCCGCAAACCGGTCGCGGCGACCAGCCTGTTGCGCAGTTCCACTCCGGCCACCGAGTCGAAACCCAGCTGGCGGAACGGTTGTTGATCCTGAACGGCCTCCGGGGAGGAGTGTCCCAGCACGACGGCGACCTGTTCGCGCACGGTCATCGACAGCGCCTGGAGCCGGTCGCGGCCGGTGAGAGCGGTCAGTCGTGCGCGAGCTGGGGGAGTTCCATGCATGGCGGTGTCGACAGCGGTGCCGGAGCCGGTCCCCGCGTCGGCGGCGCGAACCGCCTCGGGCAGCTCGTCGAACAGGGTGCTCGCACGGGCGGCGGTGAACACCGGGACGAGCCGGTCCCACCGGATGTCGGCGATCACCAGGTCGCTCTCGTCTGCATCCAGCGCCTGCTGCAACGCGGCCAGAGCGGCGGACGGTTCCATGCCCGCGACGCCGTAGCGGGCCAGCGTGTCCGCGGCCGCGCCCGACGCCATGCCTTCGCCGGCCCACGCGCCCCACGCCACCGATGTGGCGTGCCTGCCCTCGGCGCGCAGGTGCTGGGCGAAGGCGTTCAGAAAGGCGTTGCCGGGCGCGTAGTTGCCCTGCCCCGGCATGCCGAATGTCGCTGCGAGGGAGGAGAAGAGGACGAAGGCCGACAGGTCCAGGTCGCGGGTGAGTTCGTCGAGGTGGCGGGTCGCGGCCAGCTTTGCACGCATCACGTGCCGTACCTGGTCAGCGGTCAGGGTGTCGACGATGCCGTCGTCGAGTACCGCCGCGGTGTGGAACACCGAGGTCAGCGGGTGCTCGGACGGCAGATCGGCGAGCAGTCCGTCCAGCGCTTCCCGGTCGGCGACGTCACAGGCCGTCACCGTCACCCTGGCGCCCTCGGCCCGCAGTTCGGCGGCCAGTTCGTCGGCGCCGGGCGCCTGGGCGCCACGTCGGCCGGCCAGCACGATGTGCTCGGCGCCGCTCCGTGCGAGCCAGCGGGCCACGTGCGCGCCGAGCACGCCGGTGCCGCCGGTGACCAGGGTTGTGCCGCGCGGAGTCCAGTCGCGCACCTGCCGCTGCGGCAGGGCGTGCCGCAGGCGTCGTACGAACACGCCTGCGGGGCGGATGGCGACCTGGTCCTCACCGCGCAGTCCCGCGAGGACCCCGACCAGCGCGGCGGCGGACCGCCGGTCCAGGGCGTCGGGGAGGTCGATCGAGCCTCCCCAGCGTTCGGGGTGCTCGGCCGCGACGACACGGCCCAGGCCCCAGACCGTCTCCTGGAGGGGCGAGCGCACCGGGTCAGTGACGTCGGTCTGGACCGCGTGCCGGGTCAGGAACCACAGGGGGGCTTCGATCCCGGCCCGGCCGAGTGCCTGGGTGAGGGTGAGTGTGGCGACGTATCCGGCGGGCACAGTCGCGTCGCCGGGCCGGTCCTCACCGGCCAACGACAGCGTGGAGACCACCCCGGCGATGGCCATGTGTGTCTCGCGTGCCTCATGTGACTCGCATGCCTCATGCGCGTCGCGGAGCAAGGCGACCAGTGCGTCTGCGGCTTCCTCCGCGTCCGGATTCGTGTCCGCGTTCGCGTTCGGGTTCGGGTTCGTTGCCATCTCCACGCGCACCACGTGGGCGCCGTGGTTCTCCAGTGCCCGCTCGGTGTCCGCGATCAGCCGGGCGGTGATGTCGTCGGGGGCGGCGGGGACGGGCAGGAGCCAGGTGCCTGCCAGAGCGGTCGTCGCGGGCGGGGTCACCGGTCGCCAGGCGATCCGGTAGCGCCGGAGGCCCGTGGCGGCTTCGGCGGGCCTGTCGGTCGGCGTGGTGAGCCAGTACCGCCGGCGCTGGAACGCGTACGTGGGCAGCTCGACCCTGCGTACGGCCGTGTCGGCGAGCAGGGCGTCCCAGGCGACCCGGGTGCCGGACACGTGGAGTGCCGCGAGCGTGTCGAGCGCGGTCCGCCCCTCCGGGCGTCCCTTGCGCAGCATCGCGACGCAGACGGTGTCCGGGGCGTCGGCCAGTGTCTCGCCGGTCTGCGCGGTGAGGACGGCGTCCGGCCCCACCTCGACGAATCGCGTCACGCCCAGGTCGCGCAGGGTGGTCACGCCGTCGGCGAAGCGCACCGTCGCGCGGACGTGGCGCACCCAGTACTCCGCCGAGCACAGCGTTTCCGGGCCTGCCTGCCGCCCCGTCACGTTCGAGATCACGGGAATGCGCGGCGCCCGGTAGGTCACCTCTCGGGCGATCCGGGCGAAGTCCGCGAGCATAGGCTCCATCAGCGGCGAGTGGAAGGCGTGGCTCACCCTCAGCCGCTTGGTCCTCATGCCTCGCTCGGCGCACCGGGCGGCGACCGCGAGCACCGCGCTCTCGTCGCCGGAGATCACCACCGACCGAGGCCCGTTGACCGCCGCCACGGTCACCTCGCCGACGGCTTCCCCGAGCAGCTCGGCGATGTCGGTCTCCGTACCGCCGATCGCCACCATGGCGCCGCCCGGCGGCAGCGCCTGCATCAGGCGGCCGCGGGCGGCGACCAGCCGGCAGGCGTCGGCCAGCGAGAACACCCCGGCCAGGTGCGCGGCGACCAGCTCGCCGAGGGAGTGGCCCAGCAGGTAGTCCGGCCGCACACCCCAGGACTCCAGAAGCCGGTACAGGGCGACTTCGACGGCGAACAGGCCCGCCTGGGCGAAGAGCGTGTCATCGACGCGGGTCGCTTCCTCCGACCCCTCCGCGGCAAAGACCACGTCCCGCACCGGGTGTTCCAGGAACGCGTCCAGCGCGTCGCACACCTCGTCGAGGGCTTGGGCGAACAGCGGGAAGCGTGCCGCGAGTTCCCGGCCCATGCCCAGGTGCTGCGCCCCTTGCCCGGAGAACAGCGCGCCCGTCAGCCCTTCCGCCACCCGACCGACGGCGACTCCGGGAGTGGTGTGCCCGGTGGCCACGGCGTCCAGGGCGTTCAGCAGCATGTCGCGGTCCGTACCGATCACCACGGCACGGTGCTCCAGGGCGGGCCGGGTCGTCGCCAGCGACCAGGCCACGTCCGCGATGCCCGCCGTGGTGCCCGCCGTGGTGCCCGCCGTGGTGTCTTGGAGGAGGTGGGCCCGGAGCCGCTCCGCCTGCGCGCGGAGGCTTTCCGCGGTCTTGCCGGAAACCGGCCATGCCACCGGCCCCGCATCCGACGCGGAGACAACGGCGTCAACGGGGTCAGCGGGGTCAACGGGGACGCTCGAAGCCGCCATCGAGTCCTCCGCGGAGGCCTCCTCGATGATCGCGTGCGCGTTGGTGCCGCTGATCCCGAACGCCGAGACCGCGGCCCGCCGCGGGCGTCCCGTCCCGGCCCACTCGCGGGCCTCGGCCAGCAACCGCACCGTCCCCGCGGACCAGTCCACGTGCGGGGTCGCCTCTTCGGCGTGCAGAGAACGCGGCAGCGTGCGCGCCCGCATCGCCATGACCATCTTGATGATTCCGGCCATGCCGGCCGCGGCCTGCGTGTGCCCGATGTTGGACTTCACCGAGCCCAGCCACAGGGGGCGGTCGGTGGTCCTGTCCTGCCCGTACGTCTCCAGGAGCGCGTGCGCCTCGATGGGGTCGCCCAGTGTCGTCCCCGTACCGTGCGCCTCCACGGCGTCGACATCGGCGGTGACCAGCCCGGCATCGGCGAGCGCCTGATGGATCACCTTCTGCTGGGCCAGGCCGTTGGGCGCGGTCAGACCGTTGGACGCACCGTCCTGGTTGACGGCGGTGCCGCGCACCACCGCGAGGACCGGATGGCCGTTCGCCCGCGCGTCCGAGAGCCGTTCGAGGAGCAGTACGCCGGCTCCCTCGGCCAGCCCGAATCCGTCGGCCCGCGCGGAGAACGGCTTGCTCCGGCCGTCCGGGGCGAGGGCTCGCTTGCGGCTGAACTCGGTGAGGTATCCCGGGTTCGCGAGCACCGTCACGCCGCCGGCCAGGGCCAGCGAGCACTCGCCCGCGCGCAGCGCCCGGACCGCGAGGTGCAGTGCGACCAGGGAGGAGGAGCAGGCGCTGTCGACCGTGACGGCGGGGCCCTCGAAACCGAAGGTGTACGCGAGCCTGCCGGATGCCACGCTGACCAGATTGCCGGTCAGCAGGTACCCCTCCAGATCGGTGGGGGCCTCGTGCAGCCGGGGGCCGTAGTCCTGGGCGATGGCCCCGACGAAGACCCCGGTGTCGCTGCCGCGCAGCGCGGCCGGGTCGACGCCCGCGCGCTCCAGCACCTCCCAGGAGGTTTCCAGGAGCAGACGCTGCTGGGGGTCCATCGCCAGCGCCTCGCGCGGGCCGATCCCGAAGGGCGCGGGGTCGAAGTCGCCCGCGTCGTGCAGGAACCCGCCGGCACGCTGGTAGAAGCGGCCGGGCTTGCCCGGTTCCGGATCGTAGCGCTCGGCGATGTCCCAGCCGCGGTCGGTGGGGAGCTCGGTGACGGCGTCGCCGCCGACGGCGACCAGCTGCCACAGCTGCTCGGGGGTGGTGACTCCGCCAGGGAACCGGCAGCCCATGGAAACGATGGCGATCAGGTCGTCGTCCTCGGCCCCCGATCGGTCCGGTCCCGTCGCCGCCGGCGGTGTCGTGCGGACGGTGTCCGGGCCCGTGATCCGTGTGTGCAGCAGTTGCGCCATGGCCAGCGGGGTGGGGTGGTTGAAGACCGCGGTGACGGGGAGACGCAGGCCGGTCCGCACCGCCAGGCGGTTGCGCAGTTCCACGGCGGCCATCGAGTCGAAGCCGGCTTCGAGGAAGGTGCGGTCGGGCGCGATGTGTCTCGGGGTGCCGGAGTGTTCCGACGTTCCGGAGTGGCCCGACGTACCGGAGTGTGCCGACGTGCCCGACGCGAGGACGTCCGCCGCGGTCTCGCGCACCACCTGCAGAAGGTGCAGCTCCTGTTCGGGGCGGCTGAGACCGGCCAGTTCCGCGGCGAGGTCCGACGGTCCGGCCGCGTCCGGTTCGGTCCTGCACGTCGGGCGGACGGCGGTGAAGGGGGCGCCGTCGAAGCCCGACATCAGTGCTACGTGGTCGTCGTCGAGCGCGCGGGCCAGGCTACCGGCCAAGGTCGCGGTGTCCGCGGCGACCAAGGTCGCGGGCAGTCCTCGGGTACGCCGGTTGCGGGCCACCGCGTCGAGGTAGGCGTGCAGGGCGGCCGCTGGGGCCGAGCCCGGCTCGCCGACGGTGCCGGTGGGCGGGCAGATGAGGGCGTACGTCGTGGCGGGGGACGGTTCGAGCAGGTCGTCGAGGGCTGCGAGGCTCTGGGCGGTGGAGCGCAGGAGGTCACCGAAGCGGGACGGCTCCCGTGGGTCGGCGAGGTCGGCCTGGGCGGGGGTGTCGATGCCGACCAGGACCGTGTCGACGACTGTCCCCGCCGCCCCGGTCCGCGATTCCGGTCCGTCCAGGGGGGTGGCGATGTCGACGAAGTGCTCCGCTCCGCGCGAGGACAGCCACCCGGCCGTCTCGTCCCGCGAGGCACCGACGCGCAGCACGGTGCCCTGAGCGCGCCAGCCGCGCGCCCGGTCGCCGTGCGCCTCACCACCCTCACCGTGCTGGGCTCCCGCGTCAGCCAGGCGTTCCCGGTACGGGACGAACAGTGCCGTACCGCGGAGCGCCACCCGGCCCGTGCCGACGCGTCCGGAGAGCGCGGCGGCGAAAACCGAGGCGAGCGCGGCGGCCCGCTCCTCGCCCTCCTCACCGGCGGCTCCGTCCCCGTCGTCGGGGAGCCCGACCACGTCGGCCGTCAAGTCCACCAAGCCGCCCCACTGGGCGGGGTATTCCAGCGCGGCGGCCCGGCCGAAGCCCCACAGGGCCGCCTGGTCCGCGTCGAGCGTGCCGTCGTCGGGCAGGGCCTGCACCGCCCCTCTGGTCAGGCACCACAGGGGTGCCCGGCCGGCGTCCGACAGCCCTCGCAGCAGCGCTGCCGTCGCATCCAGGGCGCCGCCCGGTGAGGTGCTCCCAAAACCGCCGAGCGCGAGGAGGGAGACCACGCCCGCCAGGGGTGCGCGCCCACCACCGGTAAGTTCGGCGGGCAACGCGCCGGTGCCGTCCCATGCGGTACGCAGCACCTGGGCGCCGGCGCGTTCCAGTGTTCCGGCGACGGTGTCGGGGATGCGCGGGGCGATGCCGGGGGCGAGTACGGGCGGCACCACGAGGAGCCAGCGGCCGGGGAGCCGGACGGGCTCGGCACCGGACATGGCGGGGGCCCACAGTTCGCGGTGGACCGTGCCGTCCGTCGCAGCGGCCCGGTCCTCGACCGGGCAGGCACTCCGTTGGAACGGGTACAGGGGCAGGTCCACGTGCGCGCGCGCCGCACCCTGGTACGCGGCCGACCAGTCGACCTCGACGCCCTGGACGTAGGCGTCGGCCAGAGAGGTGTGGAACGTCTCCAGGTCCCCGTGGCCGCGGCGCAGCGTGCCCAGTGCCACCGCGTCGTGCCCGGCCTCCTCGAAGGTGGCGGCCATGGCCGTGACGAGCGTCGGGTGAGGGCTGAGTTCGACGAAGAACCGCTTGCCGTCGGCTGCCAGTTCGCGGCAGACCGCCACGAAGTCCACCGGCTCACGCACGCAGCGCCGCCAGTACTCGGCGTCCGTCATGGATACCGGTCCCATGGCGTGGGCGGGGATCGAGGAGTGGAGGGGCACTGTCGCCGGACGCGGTGCGAGGCCGGCGAGTTCCTCGGCGACCGGCGGCAGGATCTCGTCGATGTGCGGGGTGTGCGCGGACAGGCCGAGACGCAGCTTCCGTGCCCGTATGCCGTCGGCGGCCAGTTCGGCGAGCAGGTCGGCGACGGCATCCGGGTATCCGGAAACGACCACTTCCTGCGACCCGTTGACGGCGGCGATCCAGATCCGGTCCGGCCACGACGCCAGCCGTACTGCCGCCTCACTCTCGGGGAGGTTGACCCAGGCCATGTCGCCGCGCCCGACCAGGCCGGCCAGGTGGCGGGTCCATGAGGCGGCGACCCGGGCCCCGTCGGAAAGCGAGAGCACGCCCGCCGCGCACGCCGCGGCCCATTCACCGATGCTGTGGCCCACGATGGCCGCGGGCCGCACACCGTAGGACTCCCAGAGGGCCGCGAGCGACACCGTCACCGCCCACAGAGCGGGCTGTGACACGTCCACCCGGTCCATGCCCGGGGCCCCGTTCCGGCCGCGGATGACGTCCAGCAAGGACCAGTCGACGAAGGGTTCGAGTGCTTGGGCGCACTCCTCCATACGCCGGGCGAACACCGGTGCCGTGTCCAGGAGCTCGGCCGCCATGCCCTCCCACTGAGGTCCATGGCCGGGGAAGACGAAGACGACCTCGCCGGACTCCCCCACCCCCTCGGCCCCGCCGAACCTTCCGCGCTCGCTCGCTTGCCCGGGCCCCGTCGCTTCTCCCTGGACCAGGCCCTTCACGGCCTCTCCCGCGGCCAGCACGGTCAGCGAATCCCGTGCGTCCGCGGCCGATCCGGCGAGCAGGACCGCGCGGTGCGCGAGGGTGGTGGCGCGGGTGGTCGCCAGGGCGTGGCCGGCCCGGGCGAGCGGCACTTCCGGCGTCTTTTCGCCGGGGGTGAGCAGGTCCCGCAGCTGCTCGGCCTGCCGGCGAAGGGCCGGGGCGGCAGCGGCGGACAGCACCAACGGCACCGCGCGGGGCGCCACTTCGAGTCCTGGCACCGCACCGTGCGCAGTCGGCGCACCGTGCGCGGACGCGGTCGCAGGCACAGACACAGGCGCGGGCAAAGACGCAGGTGCCGCGGCCGGGCGGTCGACGATGTCACTCCCCTGGAGCACGCCGCGCACCCGCTCGCCGTTCCCGTCCGCGTCCGCCAGCGTCCTGAGGACCAGGAAGCCGCCCGTGCGGCCGTCGGTGGAGCCGGCCAGTACCAGGGTGGCCGCGCCGTCGGTCAGGAGTTGTGCGGCCTCCTCCACGGCCCGGCCCGGCCAGTCCGTACGGCTCGTGCCCCGGTCTGCGGGGGTGCTCGGCTTACGAGTGTTCGACGTATGGGAGATCGACGTACGGGAGGGGGAGAGCCCGCCACGGGTGGCGAAGTCGAGGGCGGTTCGGAAGAGGAGGCGCTCACGTCCGTCCCAATGGGCGTCGATCTCGGCTCTGACCCGCTCGGCCGCCAGCCGGTCCGGCGCGATGCCGGCGTCCTCAAGCGCCTCCCAAGCGAGTTCGAGCAATAGCCTCTGCTCCGGGCGGACTTGAGCGGCTTGATTCACGGTCAGCCCGAAGAACCCGGGATCGAAGTCCACCGGAACCACCGGGCTCTCCACGCGCGCGGTACTCTCGGGGCCTGCCGCGTCGGACACCGGGAAAAGCTCACGACGAGCCATTCCGACAACGGCAACATATTCAACCCGCGCCGAATCCTGCGACAGCAAAATTCCCCCAGAGCAGCAGTTGCGCCTCGTCACCAGGGCCCGCCCGACCGATCGACGTGAATCGAAAGAGAAGCGAATCACGCGAGACCGCGGAAGCAGAAACCCCTGGCACGAGCCCCGTCAAAGCCATTCGGAGGCTAACACACCGCTAATCCGCAAATGAAGGTTTCCAGTCACACACAACGGCGACGGGCCACGCGTTCCGGCACCCCCCTGTGTCGAATTGCACAACCCCTACAACACAGGGGTTGTCTCCGTTCGGCACGGCCCGCAGGCTGGTGCGTGAATCCCGCTCGCCGTGCGGGCAGGCGCGACCGCCCTCCTCGACCGGCAGCACGCGAAAGGACTTCGGGTGACCGCCAGCCTCACCGACACCAACCTGTGGATCCGTCGATTCCACCCGGCCGATGACGCGCCGGCGAGGCTTCTGTGCCTGCCGCACGCCGGGGGTTCCGCGCCGTTCTACTTCCCCGTCTCGAAGGCACTCTCGCCCGACGTGGACGTGCTCGCCGTGCAGTACCCGGGCCGTCAGGACCGCCGCACCGAGCCATGCATCGAGTCCCTCCCCGAACTGGCCGACGCGCTGGTCGAGCAGGTCCTGCCGTGGACCGACCGGCCGCTCGCGCTGTTCGGGCACAGTATGGGAGCCTCGCTCGCGTTCGAGCTCGCCCTGCGACTGGAAGAGCGGGGGACGGTGCCGCTGGTGGTGTTCGCCTCCGGGCGGCGCGCGCCGTCCCAGCACCGGGACGAGACCGTCCACCTGCGTGACGACGACGGCATGGTCACCGAGCTGCGTGCGCTCAGCGGCACCAACGCCCAGGTGTTCGGCGACGAGGAGCTGCTGCGCATGGTGCTGCCCGCGATCCGCAGCGACTACAAGGCCGCCGAGACCTACCGGCACACGGACGGCGCCCGCCTCACCGCCCCCATTCAGGTACACGTGGGCACCGAAGACCCGAAGGCCACCCTGGACGAGGCCCGCGCCTGGGGCAAGCACACGAAGAGCGACTTCGATATGCTCACCTACCCGGGCGGACACTTCTACCTGAACAGCCACGCACCGCGCGTCATATCCGCGATTTTCCAGAAGATTTCCGCACTGCTTCCTTAAGCGGACTTCTCCACCGAAGCGGATTTCCTTCACTGAATCGGATCTTCTTCGCAGTTGCGCAACCGGAGTAATCTTCTATAGGGGTAATACCTGGGTGTGGAGGGGTTGTTGGGGCGGGGTCACGCCCCAACAGTGGACGGCATGACTATCCATCCCGAAGGGCCGGTCCTCTTCGTCTCCAGCTCGGCCCGCGGCCATGTGAATCCGCTGCTGACCATGGCCGGTGAACTCGCTGCCCGCGGCTGGCCCGATGTGTGGTTCGCCGCGGACGACGACGTCCGCGGCGACGTGGAGGCACTGGGGAGCGGCTCCGTCACCTACGTACCGCTGGGCCCGCAGGCCCGGGGGTTGAACCCCACCCTGTGGGACGACGAGGCGTACCGGTCGGCCACGACGCAGTCGAAGTGGAAGAACTGCGTCGCCGTCATCCGCGAGGCCCTGGACGTGACGGTGCTCACCGAGAAGTACCTCGCGCTGGACGCCGAGGTCGAGCGCATCAGGCCCGCGCTCATGGTCGTCGACTCCGAGACGGTGTACGCCGTCGACGTGGCGATGACGCGCGGCATCCCGTTCGTCCTCAGCGTGCCCTACCCGGTGAGCGGCTTCTTCCAGCCGCTGCTTCCCAAGGACTACCCGACCCCGTTGTCCGGGCTGCCGCAGCGCATGACGCGCTCCCAGCGGGTGGCCAACCGTCTGTTCCGCCTGCGGTTCATGACGCTGCCGCTGCACAAGGGCATGCTCAAGAAGCTGGCGGCGGTGCTGAAGGTCCGCAAGCAGCTGGGCATCGCCAATCCGACCGGCGGCGTCAAGGCGAAGATCGACGGGGCTACCGCCGTCTTCGCCTACTCGGTGTTCGGTGTGGAGTACCCGTTCCCCGCGCCCGAGAAGCTGCGGATGCTGGGCGCCATGGTGCCCGCGACACCGCAGTGCGAGGAGGACGAGCTCACCCGGTGGCTGGACGGGCGGGAGTCGGTCGTTCACATGGGGTTCGGCACCATCAGCCGGCTCACCGCGGAGCAGGTGCACTCCCTGGTCGATGTGGCCCGCCGCCTGGAGGGCCGGCACAGTGTGCTGTGGAAGCTGCCGAAGGCGCAGCAGGATCTGCTGCCCCCGGATGCCGAACTGCCCGCCAATCTGCGCATCGAGTCGTGGATCCCCTCCCAGTTCGACGTGCTGGCGCACCCGCATGTGCGCGCTCACCTCACCCACGGCGGCGGCAACAGCGTCGGTGAGTGCCTGCACTTCGGCAAGCCGCTGGTGGTGGCGCCGCTCTGGCTGGACTGTCACGATCTGGCGGTGCGTGTCGTCGACTGCGGCGCGGGCCTCGCCGTGGACGACACCAGGACGTTCGATGCCGCCGAGGTCACCGCCAAGCTGCACCGGGTGCTGACCGAGGATTCGTTCTCCGAGCGCGCACGTCACTGGGCGGGGCGCCAGCACGAGGCCGGCGGGGTCGCCGGAGCGGCCGACCTGCTCGTCGAGTACGTGGCGGGCCTGCGAGCCCGGTGAACGGCCGGGGGCCGGAACGGGTTCGGGCGCACCGCCACACGACGATGCGCCCGAACCCGTTCCGGCCCCGAGGATCCGTCGGCCGCGAACCGTGTCACTCGGCGAGCTTGGTACCCCCCACCCAGACGAACACCCGCAACTCCGTGCCGTTGTGGATCTCGCTCTCGGTGGTCGGTTCGAAGTGTTCGTAGCGATTGCCCCGCAGCAGCTTCAGCTTGTCGTCGGTGTCCTCCACGTAGCAGACGCGCTGACTATCCGTCAGATAGGGCGAGACGCCACCCCGGAGAATGACATTCGGTTCGACGGTGTTCATACGGTTTCCTCTCCTCAAAGGCCACTGTCAACAGACGAGCCGCTCGCAGTCGACAACGCGATGGCTGTCACCACGAGACCGTTTCCGGTAATCCACCGCCCGGCGATCTTCCGGGGGAATTCCTGAGCACTCCCCACATGAGAGAGCAGCCTCGCGGAGAACGTGCCGTCAGCCGGATCGAAGTCGATCACCGCGTCCTCGAACTCCAGCGGGCGGCGCGTGAGGGGATACCAGGTCTTGTAGATGCTCTCCTTGGCACTGAAGAGCAGCCTGTCCCAGCGCACTTCGGGCGCGTCGGTGAGCAGTTCCTTGACCATGACCTGCTCCGCGGGGAGAGCCACCGCCTCCAGAATTCCGTCCGGCAGCGGCAGGTTGGGCTCCGCGTCGATGCCCACCGAGGCCAGCTCGGGGACCTTGACGACGGCCGCCGCACGGTAGCCGCGGCAGTGCGTGATACTGCCCCTGACCGAGCGGGGCCAGACAGGAGCCCCTCTCACTCCTTGGAGTACGGGCTGCGGAACGGAGTATCCGAGGCGTGCGAGCGCCTGCCGCGCACAGTACCGCCCGGTGGTGAATTCACGGCGCCGCAATTCCACCGAGTCACATACGAGAGCCTCCTCCTCAGGGAAAAGCATGGCCTCCGCCGGATCCTCGAACGTTTCGTACGAGGCGACCTGAGTCGGCAGTATCTTCTCAAGCATTGACTTTCCTTAGGG
>NZ_BAABCQ010000207.1:0-12293 GCF_039539045.1 Streptomyces marokkonensis | reverse complement strand
GCCGTGGCCCTTTCCGGCCGTTTTTGCCGACAGGGCGTCGGGAAAACCATTGACTTAGGTGAGCCTAACCATAGAAAATCGGCCCCATGGACTCCTTCTCGACCCTCATTCGCACGGCCTCCCACGAGCAGCACGTGGAGGCGGAGACCTCCACCTTCATGAGCGACCTGCTCGGCGGCCGACTCGGCGTCGACGCGTACGCTCGCTACACCGAGCAGCTGTGGTTCGTCTACGAGGCCCTGGAGGCCGGCGCCGAGCGGTTGGCTTCCGACCCGGTGGCCGGGCCGTTCGTCCAGCCCGAGCTGATGCGGCTGGCCTCGCTGGAGCGGGACCTGGCGCATCTGCGCGGACCCGGGTGGCGCACGGGGCTGACCGCCCTGCCCGCGACCGAGGCGTACGCGGCCCGGGTGCGCGAGTGCGTCGAGCAGTGGCCGGCCGGATACGTCGCCCACCACTACACGCGCTATCTCGGCGATCTGTCCGGCGGGCAGATCATCCGCGACAGGGCGGAGCGGACGTGGGGCTTCACCAAGAAGGGCGACGGGGTCCGCTTCTACGTCTTCGAGGAGATCACCAACCCGGCCGCGTTCAAGCGCGAGTACCGCGGGCTGCTGGACGGCATCCGCGCGGACGACCTGGCCAAGCAGCGGGTCATCGCCGAGTGCAAGCGGGCCTTCGCCCTGAACACGGCGGTCTTCCAGGGGCTGGGTGAGGAGTTCCCGCTCTCGGCGTGACCACCCGGGCGGCCACCGGAGCACGGCCGCGCCCTCGCTCGTCCGGCGCGGCCCGGCCCGGTCACCTCCCGGGCGAGGGCGCGGTCAGGCCCGCGGCCAGGAAGGCGACGACCGTCTCCGCCGCCGGGAAGGACGGCTCGGCGGCGCCACGCCCCACGGCGTGGGGCCGCCCGTAGAGCTGCAGGAGCAGGGTGAACGCGAGCCGCCATCGGTCGGCGACCTCGTGCACGGTGAGATGAGGCAGCGCCCTGCCCAGCATGACCTCGAAGGGCGCGCTGCCGAACCAGGGGACGTTCAGGCGTGGCGGGTCGGCGTCCAGGCAGGTCTGGGCGAGCAGGCTGCACAGTACGCGCCCCCGCGGGGAGCGGACCATGTCGTCGAACGGCTCCACCAGGATCCTGGCCAGCGCCGTCATGTCGATCCGGGGCGGACCCCCGTCGTCCGAGACGGCGGTCTCGGCCAGTTCCTCCAGGCGGTCGCCCCACCGGGGCCCCAGCTCCCGTTCCAGGAGCGCCGCCACCAGGCCGTCACGGGATCCGAAGTGGTAGTGGGTGGCCCCGGGATTCAGGCCCGCCTCGCTGTTGATGGCACGGACGGACACCTGATTCACCCCGTGGGCGAGGAAGAGCTTCTCCGCCGCGTCCAGCAGCCGGTCCCTGGTAGAGGACGTTTCATCCGCCATGGGGCTCATTGGAGCACACTGTCGGGGAGTACTCTTCAATCACTGATTGGATGCTGATTGGGGGGCTGGACAGCGCCGCCGCGCGGCTGCCCCACGCCTCCCTCCCCCGACTTTGAGAGGACTCGACCATGGGTACCCACGTCGTCACCGGAGCCGCCTCCGGGATGGGCGCCGCGACCGCCCGCGTGCTGCGCGAAGCCGGCCACACGGTCATCGGGATCGATCTGCGCGATGCCGACATCACCGCCGACCTCGGCACCGACGAAGGCCGCGAGGCAGCGGTCTCCGAGGCGCTGGAGCGCTGCGCGGGCCGGCTCGACGGAGTGGCGGCCGTCGCGGGTGTCGGACCCTCGATGCCGGACGCCGGCACCGTCGTCTCCGTCAACTACTTCAACCCCGTGCGCCTGCTGGAGGGGCTGCTCCCCGCACTCGCCGCGTCCGGCGCGGGGCGCGTCGTGGTGATCGGCTCCAACTCCTCGACCACCGTCCCGATGATCGACGACCAGCTCGTCGGGCACCTCCTCGCCGGCGACGAGGAGGCGGCCCGCGAGCACGCCCGCGCGGCCCAGGACGCGGCACCCGCCGCGGTCCGGGCCACTTCCCCGACGATCTCCGCCTACGCGACCACCAAGTTCGCGCTGGCCCGCTGGGCCCGGCGGACCGCCGTCACCCCCGAATGGGCCAGGCGGGGTGTCCTGCTCAACGTGGTCGCCCCCGGGGCCGTCGTCACCCCGCTGATGCTCGCCGGCGGCCGTCCCGAGGACCTGGACGCGGACGCCTTCCCCACGCCCATGCCGCTCGGCGTGTTCGGCAACCCGGAGGACATCGCCTTCTGGGTGCACCAGTTCCTCCGTCCGGAGGCCCGTTTCACCACCGGCGCCGTCCTCTGCGTGGACGGCGGCACGGACGCCGCCATGCGCCCCGACGCCCAGCCCACGGCGATGACCGTCTGACCCGGTTCCGCAGGCCGGACCGCCCCCGGCCGCAGGCGCTCACCGCTGCCCGGGCCGGCGGCGGCGTCAGCGTTCCAGGTACACGCGACCGCCGATCTCCGTCCAGCCCTGCGGCTGCGGTGCCGTGAGGATCTGTGAGCCCGTGCCCTGCGTGATGTTCAGGGCGCGTCCCAGCCGATCAGTGAGCAGGAGGGCGGCGGCACCCGTCGCCTCGTCCTCGTCGACGCCGTCGTCCCGTCCCGGGAAGGCACGGGCGCGGACACGGCCCGCCGGCTCGTCGTCCCAGGCCCAGGCGTAGACCCACTCCCCCTTCGGGGGCACGCCGAGGTCCTCCACCTCAGCGGCGGTGGCGTACTGGCGCAGGGTGCGCGGGGGCACCCACTCCGCCCGCGCCTCGATCCAGCAGAACTCCCCGTCCTGCCGGGCGCCCACCACTCCCGCCGGGGTGACGAGTTCGGGCACGTCGAGCAGCCAGGCCGTGCCGACGCAGGGGTGCCCGGCGAACGGCAGGCGCAGGGTGGGCGTGTAGATGTCGACGACGCCGCGCTCGGGGTCGTCGACGAACGCGGTCTCGCTGAAGCCTAGTTTCGCGGCGAGCTCCTGCCGCCCGGCCCGCTCCGGCAGCACGGAGCCGTCCCGGACGACACCGAGTTCGTTGCCGTATCCGCCGTTCGGCGCGCAGAAGACGCGCAGTACGTCGTAGTCAGTCACCGGGGCATTCAATCAAGCGTCGCTCCGGCGGCGGGCCGGCAGACGGCGCTGTCGGGCGAAGCCCGAGGCCCGAGGGCTCCCTACGCCCGCCCGCCCTGCCCACCCCGCCCGCCTGCCCCGCCCGCCTGCCTGCCTGCCCCGCCCGTCTACGGCTGCGTCCGCCGCTTGCGTGCCGCGAACACCGCGCCCGCGCCGATCGCGACCGCGACGCCCGCCGCCGCGCCCAGGGCCGGCCCCGGGATGTCCGCGCCGGTGGAGGCCAGGCTGCCGCCACCGAGCGCGCCGCCCGTGGTCGAGCCGGTGCCGCCGATGGTGGAACCGGTGCCACCGGTCGTCGAACCGGATACGCCGCCGGTGCCGCCCGTCCCACCGCCCGTACCACCTGTTCCGCCGGACGTGCCATTGCCGTCGCCGTCCGGCAGTCGCGCGTCGTCGCTCAGCGCCACGGACAGGTCTACGGCGTCGAGCTCCGTGCCGGCCTGGTAGTTGCCGAAGATCTTCGCGCCGGCGCCGGTGAGCGTGGCCGCGACGCCGTCGACGGTGACGACGTCGTTCCGGGCGGTCAGGTCGGTGGACTTGGCCTTGAGGTCGGCCAGGGCCACGCCCTCGGTCCGCGTACCGAGGCTGTTCACGTCGGCGGTGAGCTTGCCGGTGCCGCCGTCGAGGGTTGCCTTGAGGTTGCTCAGGGTCAGGTCGAGGCCGTAGACACCGTGCGTCTCGTGGCCCTTGAAGTTCACGGCACCCCGGAAGGAGGCGGTGACCCTGTCGGCGTCCGTGTCGTAGGTGCCGGTGGCGTTCTTGAAGGTGAAGGCGCCGTTGTCGGCCGCCTGGACGGCCCCGCCCGAGACAGTGATCTCGCCCTTCGCGTAACCGTCGACGACGTACGTGCGGAAGGACTCCTTCACGCCCCAGCCGAGGGTGCCGTCGGCTATCTCGCCCTTGGTGGGGGCTTCGGCGGCGGGAGTGGAGGGCGTGGTGGCGGAGGGGGACGCGCCGGTGCTCGCGGTCGGGCTCGGCGCCAACGAGGTGGTCCCGGTGGCCGTCGGCTCGGGGTCCTCGGGCTGCGTCCGCGTCGCCGTCGGGGTGGGGCCGGTGGTGGGGGCCTGCGTGGTGGGGGCCTGCGTGGTGGGTGGGGGGCTGGGCGCCGGCGGTGTCTTCCGCGTCACCGTCAGCGGGTCGCCCGCCACGCCGCCGTAGCTCGCGCTGCCGAAGACCTCCGCGGCCTCCTCGGTCAGCGTGGTCGCCATGTCCTCCATCTCGCGGGTGACGGCGACCGTGGCGAGCGGCACGTCGTCCTCGGTGGTGCCGCCCCGGGTCACGTCGGCGGTGATCTCGGCGTCCTTGCTGTCGAACCGCACGTCCGACAGCGTGAGCGCGAAGCGGTGCGCCTTGGACTCGATCGCCAGGCTGCCCTCGAAGGCGAGGTCCACGGTGTTCGCGGTCGACTCGTAGGAGCCCTTGCCGTCGACGAAGGTGAAGGCGCCGTTGTCGGCGGCCTGCGTCGCGCCGTCGGCGGGGGTGAAGCTGCCCTTGGCGAAGGTGGCGACGTAATTGCGGTACGACTGCTTGATACCCCAGGTCAGTTCGTAGTCCTTGAGCGGTACCTCGGCCGCCGAGGCGGTGGTCGCGCCGGCCGTGGCGAGGGCGGTGGCGCCGAGCGCGGCGGCCGTCGCCACGGCGGCGGCGAGTGCGGTGGTGCGGCGTCGTCTGACGGGCATGGCTCGGTTCTCCTTGGGTGACGGGGGCCGCTGGTGGGCGGCGGCCAGGTGTCGTGGGTTCAGGCCTCGTCCGAGGGACCCGAAGGGGACGTGGGAGACGAAGGGGCCGCAGAGCCCGAAGGGGGCACGGGGGACGAAGGCGATGTGGGGGACGTGGCGGGCCTGGTGCGGCGCCTGCGGACGGCGACGGCCACGAGCGCCGCCGCCACCAGCAGAAGGGCACCGGCCGCGAGGGAAACGGGCAGAGCGGGGAAGTCGCCGTCGGCGGTGGCGCTCGCGACGGGTTCGGCGGAGGTCTCGGGCTCGGTGGTCCGCTTCGGCTGCGGGCTCGCGCTCGCGCTCGCCGTGGGCGCGCTGCCCAGATCGGGCAGAGCGGGCAGTTTCGCGTCGGCGGTGAGGGCGACGGCCAGGGAGACCGGGTCCATCCCGGTGCCCGCCCGGTACATGCCGCCGAAGGCCTCCGCGCCGCGCGCGGTGAGTTTCGCGGGGGCCTCGGTCACCCGGACCAGGCCGTCGGCCGGCTTCAGGTCCTCGGCGGTGAAGGTGACCAGGGGGACCTCCTCGCCGGTCAGGTCCGGGCTCTTCACGTCGGCGTACAGCGTGCCCCTGCCGTCCTCGACGGTGGCCCGTACGCCGCTGAGGCTCAGGTCGAGGCCGTGCGCGCCGGTGAAGCGCACCGCACCCTCGAAGGCGGCGGTGAGGTCACCGTCCTCGTACGTCCCCTCGCCGCCGGGGAAGCGAAAGAGGGCGCCGCCGTCCTGGGCGCCCTCGGACAGCGCCCACTTGCCGTCGGCGATGTCGCCGGTGACGTACTCGCGGAAGGTGCGGCGCACGCCCCAGTCGACGGCGCTGTCCTCGATCGCACCGGTCGAGCTCCGCTCGGGGCTCGGCGACTTCTCCGTCCTGGTGGGTGTGCTCGGCGGCTGCTTCTCCTGCCGGCGCACGGGAGTCCGCACGTCCGCCGACAGGCTGACCGGGTCGAGAGCGGTCCCGGCGGTGTAGTACCCGGCGAAGGAGGCGGCGCCCTCGGTGGTGAGGGTGGCGGGCAGGTTGTCGAGGGCCACGGAGTCGCCGCCACCCCTCATGTCGATGCCACCCAGGGAGAGGGAGGCGAAAGGCACCTGACGGGACGTCGTGACCGCCCCGGTGTCCTTCGCCCTGCTGACGACGTCCACGTGGAGCGTGCCGGTGGAACCGGAGATGCTCACGCTGGGACGGCTGATGGTGAGGTCGAGCTGATACGCGCCCGCGCCGGTGCGGTGGCCGAGGAAGTGGACGCCGCCGGAGAAGGCGGCGCGGAAGGCGCCCGTGTCGCCGTCGTAGGCGCCGGTCGCCGAGTGGAAGCGGAAGGCACTGCCACCGACGGTGGCCGCTCCCCCGGTCAGGGAGTAACTCCCCTTCGCGACGGGCCCGGTGACGTAGCTCTGGAACGACGACTTGATGCCCCAGTCGAGCCGTCCGCCCTGCACGGTCCGGTTCTCGGCGTGTGCGGCGGTCGCTGGGAGCAGGGCTCCGAGGACCACCGCGCACAACACGGTGACCAGGGCGCGTAGACGGGCGGGCATGCGAAGTCCTCCGGATCGGGGGGCCGGTAGCGAACGAAGGTAAGGCTAACCTAAGCTCTAGCCGACTGATACTGGCGGTCGACGAGAGGAACGGACACCACCGTGCGACGCTTGCGAAACCGACTGGCGGGAGCACTGCTGTCCGTGCTCGCCCTCACCCTGACCGCGACCGGATGCGGAGGCTCCTCCGGCGCCGTGTCCGACGCGGCGTCCGACGCCGGGACCGGCTCGGGCGCCGCCGCGAAAAGGAACCCGGTCGCCGGCCGGGTCGAGCCGCTCGCGAAGGCTCCGGTACCCAAGCTCCCGGTGACCGTCCGTTCCGCCGACGGCGAGGAGGTGACGGTGGAACGGGCCGAGCGCGTGGTGCCCCTGTCCGGGAGCCTCAACGAGATCGTCTTCACGCTCGGCCTCGGCGACCGGGTCGTCGCCCGGGACGTCACCGCCACCTTCGAGCAGGCGGCACGGCTCCCCGTGGTCACCCGGGGCCACGACGTCTCCGCCGAGAGCGTGTTGTCACTCAGGCCGGACCTGGTGATCGCCGAGACCACCACCGGGCCGGAGGAGGCCGTCGGCCAGATCCGCGCCGCCGGTGTGCCGGTGCTGTTCGTCGAGGCGGCGAGGGGCCTGGACGACGTGGGCCCGCGCATCCGGGCGGTCGCCGGCGCACTCGGCGTACCGGCGGCCGGGAAGGAACTGACGCGGCGCTCGGAGGATCGGATCACGCACGTCCGCAAGGGCGTCGAGGACGTCTCCCACGGCGACCGGCCTCGCGTCGCCTTCCTCTACCTGCGCGGCTCGGCCTCCGTCTACCTCATCGGCGGCGAGGACTCCGGCGCCGGCTCACTGATCGAGGCGGCCGGGGCGGTGGACGCCGGGGCCGCGTCTGGCCTGGAGAAGGACTTCACCGCCATCACCAGCGAGGCGCTCGTCAGGGCGGCGCCCGACGCGATCCTCGTGATGAGCAAGGGACTCGAGTCGGTCGGCGGCGTCGACGGACTGGTGAAGATCCCCGGTGTCGCCCAGACCCCGGCCGGTATGGACCGCCGGATCGTCTCGGTCGAGGACGGCGTACTCCTCAACTACGGCCCGCGCACCGACCAGGTGCTGAAGTCGGTCGTGGCCCAGCTGTACGGCGCGGACGGCGACAGCGGCGAAGGCAGTGAAGGCGGCGACCGATGACCGTACTGGACAAGCAGGCCCACCCCCGAACGCCCGCCGGGCCGCCCCCGTCTCCCTCCCCGTCCCAGCCCCCGTCTCGCGGCCGGCAGGCCACCCCCTGGCTGCTGACCGCCGCCCTGACCGCCGGTCTCCTCGTCCTCGTCCCGGTCGCGGCCGGTACCGGCGCCTACCCGGTCCCGGTCGGCGACGTACTCGGCTCGCTGCTGCATCGGACCGGGCTCGGCGGTACGGAACTGGACCGGGTCGCCGAGTCGGTGCTGTGGAACGTGCGCTTCCCGAGGATCGTGCTGGCGCTGCTCGTCGGCGCCTCGCTGGGCTGCGCGGGCGCGCTGATGCAGGGCGTGTTCGGCAATCCGCTCGCCGAGCCGGGGGTCATCGGCGTCTCCTCGGGCGCGGCGGTCGGCGCGGTCGCCGCCATCGCGTTCGGCCTGAACTTCCTCGGCAACTGGACGGTGTCCGTCTTCGCCTTCGTCTCCGGTCTGGTCACCGTCCTGGTGGTGTACGCGATGTCCCGCTCGGGCGGCCGTACGGAGGTCGTCACGCTGATCCTCACGGGAATCGCGGTGAACGCCTTCGCGGGCGCGTTGATCGGGCTGTTCCTGTTCTTCGCGGACACGGCGGCGGTCAACCAGATCACCTTCTGGCAGCTGGGCTCGCTCGCCCAGGCGACCTGGCCGAAGGTACTGGCGGTACTGCCGTGCGCGGCGGTCGGTCTCGGGCTGGCCCCCCTGTACGCCCGCCGGCTCGACCTCCTCGCGCTCGGCGAACGCCCGGCCCGGCACCTGGGCGTGGACGTGGAACGGCTGCGGATCGTGCTGGTCCTGGTGATCGCGCTGCTGACCGCGGCGGCCGTGAGCGTGGCCGGGGTCATCGGCTTCGTCGGACTCGTCGTCCCGCATCTGCTGCGGATGGTGGCGGGCCCCGGGCACCGCTTCCTGATTCCGGGCAGCGCGCTGCTCGGCGCGCTCGTGCTGCTCGCCGCCGACCTGGCCGCCCGTACGGTCGCGGACCCCGCCGAGCTGCCGCTCGGGGTACTGACGGCGCTGCTGGGCAGCCCGTTCTTCTTCTGGCTGCTGCGTCGCACCCGGCGCCGGCAGGGAGGTTGGGCATGAGAGACGTGAGGCTGCGGGTGAAGCTGGCGCGGCTGGTGCCGCCCCGTCCGGTGCCGCCGCACCCGGCCGTGCCCGGCGACGTTCTCGCCGAGGCCGACGGCCTGCGCGTCCGCCTCGGCGGGCGGCCGGTCCTGGACGGCGTGGGCGTCACCGTCCGCGCGGGTGAGGTGTTCGCCCTGGTCGGCCCCAACGGTGCGGGCAAGTCCACCCTGTTGGGCGCTCTGGCCGCCGACGTCCCGGTCGCCGAGGGCGTCGTACGCGTCCATGGCCGCCCGGTGGGCGAGTGGTCCGCGCCCGAACTCGCGCTGCGCAGGGCCGTGCTGCCGCAGTCCGCGTCGCTGTCCTTCCCGTTCCCGGTGGAGGAGGTCGTCCGGATGGGGCGGGCGCCCTGGGCGGGGACCGGCCTGGAGGACGAGGACGACGCGGCGGTGGCCGAGGCGATGGCGCGCACGGAGGTGACGGGCTTCGCCGGACGGCCGTTCTCCGCGCTCAGCGGCGGCGAGCGGGCCCGGGTCGCGCTCGCCCGGGTGCTGGCGCAGCGGGCCTCCCTGCTGCTGCTCGACGAACCGACCGCGGCACTGGACCTGCGCCACCAGGAACTTGTGCTGCGACTGTGCCGGGAGCGGGCGCGGGCCGGGGACGCGGTGGTCGTCGTACTGCACGACCTCTCACTGGCGGCGGCATACGCGGACCGGGTCGCGGTCCTGCGCGCCGGCCGGGTCGCGGCCGACGGGACGCCGGCGGAGGTCCTCTCCGAGGGACTGCTGTCCGAGGTCTACGACCAGCCGGTTGAGGTGCTGCCGCACCCGCGCACGGAGACGGTACTGGTCGTTCCCCGACGGGAACCGTGGCGGGCACCGTGACGGGAGGTCACGGTGTGGCCGCTGTACCCGGTCCCGGCGTCCGGACGCCGCCTCGCCCCGGTAGGGTTCGCCTCCGGGAAGGGGAAGGTGAAGGAACCTGATGAGCAGGGATCGCGGCCCTCGTAGGCCCCGCAGGCTTGGCAAGTGCGCTTTCATATCCGCCTCGGTGACCACTTTGTCGGTCACGGCGAGCGGCTGCGTCGTGGTGCACGGCGAGCGCGAGGTGCTCCCGGCGACCACCCGGGCCGAGGCCGCGAAGGTGCTCCAGGAGTTCACCTCCGCGTACAACGCGGCCGACAAGGCGTACGACGCCTCCCTGGACGCCGAGCACACCACCGGCGCTCTCGCCGCCATCGACTCAGCGCGGCTGAAGGCGGGCCGGGCCAACAACCCGGACGGCAACGCGTCGCACACGCCGCTGGAGCTGACGGACGCGGAGTTCACCATTCCGAAGAAGGCGGGCTGGCCGCGCTGGTTCGTCGCGGACGCCGAGGGCAACAAGGGCGGCGACGCGCGCTGGGTGCTGGTCTTCACCCGCGACGGCCTGGAGGAGACCTGGCAGGCGGCGTACCTGACGCTGGTCGCCCCCGACAGGATGCCCGAGTTCAAGACGGACCCGGACGGCTGGGCCGAGGCCGTCCCCGCGAACTCGACCGACCTGGCCGTTGCGCCCGCCGACCTGAGCAAGGACTACACGACGTACCTGAAGGACGGCGGCAAGACCTTCGCCGACGGCGCCCACACGAGCTCCTGGCGGGAGTTGCGCGAGAAGCGCTCGACCCGGCCCGGCCTGGTCACCCAGTACATCGACGAGCCGCTGACGAACGGCGACTACGCGCCGCTGGCGCTGCGCACGAAGGACGGCGGGGCGCTGGTGTTCTTCACCACGCGGCACTTCGAGAAGCAGACCGCCGCGCAGGGTGCGTCCGTGCCGACGCCGAACAAGGACGTGCTGGCGCTGACGGACGGCGAGATCAAGCAGTCCCTGACGATGGAGTTCGTCTCCAACGAGGTCGCGCTCGACCCGGCGGACGGCTCGGGGGGCGGTTCCGGGGACAGTCCCGGGGACAGTTCCGGGGACGGCCAGGTGTCGGTCCTGGGGCGGGTCCAGGGGCTGACGTCGGCGAAGGGCGAGTAGCCGCCGGTGACGCCGTGCCCGCTCAGCGGGGCGGATGCCGGGCCGGGCACGCTCAGCGACGCAGGGGCCAGGCCGTTCCCGCGTGATCGCTCTCCTCGCCGGCGTGCCGGGCGCACGCGTCGGTGAGGGTCTCCAGCAGGGTCAGCGGGTCCGGCAGCGGGTGCTCGGGGCCCCGCACCCAGCGCACCGCCCGGTCCTCACCGGGCAGACGGGCGGGCGGTACGAGGACGTAGGAGCCTCGGCAGTGCCAGCGCAGCCCGGGATGCTCGTCCATCGTCTCGGGGTGGCAGTCCAGCTCGCAGGGCCACCATTCGTCCTCCTGCACGGGGGTGCCGCGGGTGAGGGTGAACAGCAGCATGCGGCCGTCGTCGCTCTCGGCGACCGGGCCGACCTCGATACCGGCGTCGAGCAGGCGCTGAAGCGCCTCGCGACCGGCCTGGAGGGGGACGTCGAGGACGTCGTGCACCATGCCGGTCGCGGTGATGAAGTTGGCCTCGGGCTGGTGGCGGGCCCAACGCTCGATCTGCGCGCGGTCGGTGGTGGACTGCGTCTGCCAGGCGAACGACACCGGGTGCCGGGCGGGAGTGGGACAGCCGACGCGGTCGCAGGAGCAGCGGTATCCGGCCGGGTGCGCGGCGGGCGCCAGAGGCAGTCCCACACCGGCGGCGGCGAGCAGCAGATCCTCCCGGCCACCGTCACCGGGGGCCTCCTTGGGGCGGCGTCCGCGCAGCCACTGGGAGAGTTTGCCCTGCAGACCACTCCGACCGCCGAACTCCGCGCTCATCTATCCCCTTCGCCTCGCCTCGTGCGCACCAGCATGCCCTATGGTCGCACCATTCCGCGCTTCGGGGCCGGGAAGGGACAAACTTCCCTGGTCAGCCTTCCCTGGCCGGCCCTTTCCTGGCCGGCCCTTTCCTGGCCGGCCCTTCCCTGGCCGACTCTCCCAGGCAGGCCCTTCCTGGCCGACCGCTCGCGATCACCGCGGGGAGAGACCGTGGAGCGCGTAGTCGACGAGCGTGTCGGTGTACTCGTGGGAGATCGGGCCCGTGCGCTGCAGCCAGCGCTGGGCGAGCGGCGAGACGAAGAGTTCGAGGGCGATGCGTGGGTCCATCTCCGGGCGGACCTCGCCGGCGTCCTGCGCCGCGCGGAGCCGGTCGACGAAGAACTGGAGCGACGGCTCCAGGAGCTCGGCCACGAACTCCCGGCCGAGCTGCTCGTTGACCACGCCCTCCGCGGCGAGGGCGCGGTAGGGGGCCTCGAACTTCGGGTCGCCCAGCTCGTCGACGGTGGAGCGCAGCACGGACTTGAGGTCGGCGGCGAGGTCGCCGGTGTCCGGCATGCCGTGGCTCTGCTCCCCGGCGGCCTGCACGGCCTGTTCACCGAGGTCGAGGAAGGCCTCCAGCAGGACGTCGGCCTTCGAGGACCACCAGCGGTAGATGGTCTGTTTGCCGACGCCGGCGCGGGTGGCGATGCCCTCGATGGTGGTCCTCGGGTAACCGACCTCCGCGACGAGCGCGAGGGCCGCGCTGTAGATGGCCCGGCGGGACCGCTGACTGCGGCGGGTGGCGTCGGGGTGCTGCCTGTCGGGGGCGGGTGTCGGGACGTGGGCTGGTTTCTGGGCGGCCATGGCTCGAATTT
>NZ_BAABCQ010000206.1:0-12759 GCF_039539045.1 Streptomyces marokkonensis | reverse complement strand
GACATTGTGAGCAGTTCGCAACGTGGCTCCGGCCGAAGCGGATCGCCTCCCGGCACGACTCGACCTTTCCCGACGGACGAGCAGGGGCACTACTTGTTAGAAACCAGAGGGACCCCCATTCCCGCGCCTTCGACTGCCGACGGGTCGTCCATGACCGCCGTCCCGGCCGGGCCTCGACTGAGCGTCCTGGGGTCCATGTCGGCGCGGCTCGACGGGCACGACCTCCCGCTCGGTCCGCCGCGCCGGCGGACGCTGCTCGCCCTGCTGCTCATCCGCCTCGGCCGGGTGGTCCCCACCGAGCTGCTCATCGAGGAACTGTGGGGCGACGGGGCGCCCCGCCACGCCGTCGCCACCCTGCAGAGCCATGTCTCCCATCTGCGGCGGACCCTGCACACCGCGGCCGGGACGAGCAGGCACTCGGTGCTGCGGCACAGGAGACCCGGTTACGTCCTCGAACTCGATCCCGAGCACGTCGACGCCATCCGCTTCGAGCTCCTGGTCACCGACGGACGGCGGCTGCTGGAGCAGAACGATCCGCGCGCCGCGCTGGCCCGGCTCACCGAGGCGCTCGGGCTGTGGCGCGACACCCCCTACGCGGAGTTCGACGGCCACCCGCCGCTCAGCGACGAGAGTGCCCGCCTCGAACAGATCCGGCTCACCACCGTGGAGTCCTGCGCGGAGGCGAGGCTGGCCCTCGGCGCGGCCGAGGAGGCCGCCGCCGACCTGGTCGGGGAGGTACGCCGCCACCCCACGCGGGAGCGGCTGGTCGGCCATCTGATGACGGCGCTGTCCCGGCTCGGCAGGCAGGCCGAGGCTCTTGAGGTGTACGAGCGGACACGCAGCCATCTGGTCGAGGAGTTCGGTGTGGACACCGCGGCCGAGTTGCGCCAGGTAAGGAACGCGATCCTGAGTCAGGAGCCGGGCGCGGGTGCCCCGCCCGAGGGGCTGCCGGCGGTACCGCGCGCGTCCACCGCGGCGCTGCCCCTCACGCCCGTCGCGCCCCCGCGGAACGGGACCGGGAGCGGCGTGACGGCCGTCTCGGCGCGTGGGCACGACGAGGCCGTGGCCGACGGCGCCCGCCAGGCGGATACACCCGGCACAGCCACCGATGGGGACAGGACCGCGGGCAACGGCAGCCCGAAGGCGCGGGCCGACGCGCCGCCGGAGGCGTGGGCGGACGCCGTCGGAACGCCGGACGGGACCGGCCGGTGGCGGGCGTTAATCTGGCCGGCACCCGGACAGGCGGTCGGCGCTGAGACCGCCTGTCCGGGTGCCGGCCCGGAGACCGACGGAGAGTCGGAGCCGGAGTGGACGGCGGCCCCTTCGCCGCTCACCGGCCGCGGCCAGGAACTGGACCGCCTGACGGCCGCCGCGGCGAGCGCGGTCGTGGGCCACGGCCATGTGGCCAGCGTCCTCGGCCCTCCGGGAGTCGGGAAGACGCGCCTGCTCCTGGAACTCGCCGCACGCCTGGAAAGCATGGAGGCGCCGGAGAAGACCACCGGGCCGGAGGTCGTCTGGAGCCACTGCTTCGCCGACGAGGGCGTCCCCGCCTACTGGCTGTGGACCCAGGTCCTGCGGCGGCTGTCCACCACCCGGCCCGACACCTTCCGCGCGGCGGCATGGCCGTACGGCGACCTGCTCGCCCCCCTCATGCCCGAGCGGCCGGCGGCCCGGACCGCGGACGCGGGCGCTTCCCCGGACCCGTCCCAAGCCCGCTTCCTCACCCATGACGCGGTCTGCGAGGTGCTGCTCGACCTCGCCGCGCAAAACCCGCTCGTGCTGCTCCTGGAGGACCTGCAGTGGGCGGACACCGCCTCCCTGGACCTGCTCAAGATGGTGAGCACTCGGTGCCAGGGCCGTCCGCTCGGCATCGTGTTCACGGTCCGGACGTTCCACGCCGATTCGGACGCGACGCTGAGCTGGAAGGTCTCCGACGTGTTGCGCGGCCCCAGAACCGAGACCCTGCGGCTGTGCGGGCTCTCCGCGGACGCCGTCGGCGCTCTGGTCGAGGCGCACGCGGGGCCCGGCGTGGCCCCGGAGGTCGTCGAGGTGCTGCACCGGCGCAGCGAGGGGAACCCGTCCTCCGTGATGCAGATGCTCTCGCTCTTCGGCAATGCGCGCAGACTCCACCACCCGGACGCGGTCGACACGCTCCTGGCCTACATCCCCCCCGTCGTACGCGAGGCACTGCACCAGCGGCTCGCCGAGCTGCCCAAGCCGGTGCTGCGCGTGCTCCGGCCGTGCGCGGCCATCGGCACCGAGGTGGACACCGACCTGCTGCACCGGATCGCCGCACCCGGTGAACCGGTCGCCACCGGACTGGAGTCGGCCGTCCGGGCCGGGCTGCTGGAGGAGGACCCGCACCATCCGGAGCGGCTGTGCTTCGCCAGCGCCATGGTCCAGGAGACGCTGCTGGACGAACTGCCCCCCGCCGACCGCCAGCGCCTGCACGCCAGGATCGCCGACGCGCTGTGCGCACGCCGGCGCGGGCAGGTGGGCGACGAGGAGCTCGCGCCCTTGGCGCACCACAGCTGGCACGCCAAGGACGCACTGCCCCCCGCCCAGGTGCTGCCCAGGCTGCTGCGCGCCGCGGAGCACGCCGGGCGGTCGCCCGCGTTCGAGCAGGCGGAGCTGTGGCTGCGCCGCGCGCAGCAGCTGATCGCCTTCCTGCCGCCGGACGACCCCGCCACGGTACGGCTGGAGCAGAGGCTGCACATCGAGCTCGGCCAGGTGCTCGCCACCACGCGCGGCTACGGCCACCACGAGGTCGAGACGGCCTTGACGCGTGCTCGCGCCCTCAGCAC
Organism: Streptomyces marokkonensis; assembly: GCF_039539045.1. Classification (NCBI taxonomy): domain Bacteria; kingdom Bacillati; phylum Actinomycetota; class Actinomycetes; order Kitasatosporales; family Streptomycetaceae; genus Streptomyces; species Streptomyces marokkonensis. The sequence continues at coordinate 9,955 of NZ_BAABCQ010000206.1, read as the reverse complement.
GGTCGCACAGGCCCCCGAGGACCCGGCGCTCCTCTGGGCGCTGTGCGCGGCACGCCTGGTCACCGGGCGCTACGACGCTGTGCGGCAGCTCTCCGGCCAGCTGCGGGACATCGCGCTGCGGTCCGGGGACCCCGTGGCGGTGCTCGGTGCGGCGTACGGGGAAGGCGCCGTGCTCCATGTGCGTGGAATGCTGCCGCAGGCGCTGTCCGAACTCACGCGCGGCGTCGCGATGGCGGACCGCCTAGCCGACGAGCGGCAGATGCCCGCGCCCACCGCCTTTCAGCCGGACCCGCGTGTCTCCATCCGCTCGTACGACACCTTCACCCACTGGCTCATGGGGAACCGGCCGACCGCCGGGGCGCGCCGGCGCGAGCTGCTGGGGCTGACCGAGTTCGGGCACAGACCCCACGACCGCTCCCTGGCGCTGTACGTGGACGGGCTCGTGGCGGCCTGGGAGGGCGACACGCGCACCGCGCTCGCCTCCAGCGACGAGGGACTCAGCGTCGCGGGCGAACACGGGCTGCACTACTGGGAGGTGATGCTGGGCGTCGTCAGGGGGTGGGGCCTGGTGCACGCGGGGCATCACGACGAGGGCCTCGCCCTCATGCACACCTCGCTGACCGGGCTGCGGCAGTCCGACACCTGCTTGCGCCTCCCCGCCCATCTGGGCCTGCTGGGCCAGGCGCAGCACCACTGCGGGCGGACCGAGGAGGCCAGGGGCACGCTCCGGACGATGCTGGCCGCCGTCGAACAGCACCAGGAGCGGGTGTACCTCAGCCCGGAACTGCCCGCGATCCGGCTGACCGAGCAACTGCTGGGCCAGGGCTCCGGCGACTGGCCCGGTCCGTCCTTCTCCCCGCCCTCGTGAGGCACCGCCGCAGGACCCCGGCGAGCGGTGGCACCGGCCACCCGGCTCCGAAGGGGCCACCGCTCGCACGGTCGCGGACTCCACGCCGCACGGCGGGCCGCTCAGTTCTCGAGGATCTCGACCGCCTGTACCGGGCAGGCCATGGGGACGTCCTGGACGCGCGGGTCCCCTGTCCTCTCCTCGAACCCCGGGACCAGGGTGACCAGCGCGTCGTCGTCCTGTGTGAAGACGCCGGGTGCGGTCATGGCGCACTGGCCGGAGCCGATGCACCGATCGCGGTCGATGGTGATGCGCATGGCGTGACCCGCCTTCCTGTTCGTCCGTTTCCTGCTGTTGCTGCTGTCCGTCCGGGTCCTCGTCCGCGTTCGGGGGGTCACCAGGTGACGGGGAGCTCGTGCACGCCGTAGAAGACCATGTCGTGACGGAAGCGGAGTTCCTCGACGGGCTTGGCCAGCCGCAGGGTCGGGAAACGGCGGAACAGGGTCTCGAAGGCGATCTGCAGCTCGATCCGGGCGAGCTGCTGGCCGATGCACTGGTGGGCGCCGAAGCCGAAGGCCAGGTGCGGGGCGGGGCGGCGGGTGATGTCGAAGCGCTCCGGGTCGTCGACGAAGGCGGGGTCGAAGTCGGCGGCGAGGAGGTGCGCGACGACCTGTTCGCCCGCGGCGATACGCACGCCGCCCAGCTCCACGTCCCTGGTGGCGACGCGCTCTCCGCCGAACTGGCCGATGGTCAGGTACCGCAGCAGTTCCTCGACCGCGTTGCCGATCAGCGTGGGGTCCTCGCGCAGCAGGGCCAGCTGGTCGGGGCGGTCCAGGAGGAGCGCCGCACCGAGGCCGAGCATGCAGGCGGTCGTGTCGTGGGCGGCTATCAGCAGGGTGCCGGCCGCGTTCATCAGGAACATGTCGTCGATGACGCCGTCGGGGTCATCGGTGGTGATCAGCGCCGAGATCAGGTCGTCCCCGGGGTTGGCCCGGCGCTCCTGGACGAGTTGGTGGAGCAGTCCGCCCAGACGCATGCCGGCGGCCTCCGTGGCGGCTACGTCCTGGTCCACCCGCATCATCGCCTCGGCGATCTCCTGGAACTCCGGCCGGCGCTCGACCGGGGCACCGAACAGGTCGGAGATCACCATGGAGGGAACCGGGTTGGCGAAGGTCTTCACCAGGTCGACCGGGCCGCCCTGCGCCTCGATGGCGTCGAGGTGCTCATCGACGATGCGCTGGATGTTCGGCCGTAGCGCCTGCATGCGCCGGACGGTGAACTCCCTGGCGAGCATCTTGCGGTCCTCGGTGTGCTCCGGCTCGTCCTGCCAGAGCAGGCTGCCGCGGCCGGGCTTCTGGGTGACGGCGCCGTCCTGGGTGTGCAGCGCGTGGGGCACCTGGACGCTGAACGAGGGGTCGCGCAGCACGGCGCGCACCTGCTCGTAGCCGGTCACCAGCCAGGCTTCGTGGCCGCTGGTGAAGGTGGCCCGGGTCACCGGGGCGGCGGCCCGGATGTCGGCCAGGCCGTCCGGCGGCAGGAACGGGCAGCTACGCGCCTTGGGGACCGCGGGCGCGGCGGTGGGCTCGGACATGGTTCTCCTTGCGTCGATGCTTCGGTGCGGAGGTGGAGGGGGAGGTGCCGCGGGGCCGGTCAGGCGGCGGACAGGGGGAGGGTGGTCTCGCCGCGCCGGGTCGCGTTGACGAGGGCGGCCATGTTCCCGGACGGGTGTACGTTGTCGTGCATCATCTGGTGCATCTGCCCGATGTCCTGGAAGCTCTCGCAGGCGGACAGGCAGGGGTCGAGCATTCCGGCCCCGACCAGTTCGATGACCTCGCGGCACTCGCGGGTGTCGGCGTAGTGCGAGCCCTGGAGGCGCTTGGATCGCATCCACAGGTGGCGCAGGTCGATGTCCCCGTTGTAGCCGGAGGTGCCGCCGCAGATCACCACCATGCCGGCGTTGTCGCACAGGTACATCGAGGTGGGCAGGGTGTCCTGACCGCTGTGCTCCAGCACGATCCGCGGTGACCTGCGCTCGCCGAGGATCTCCCAGATCTTCTTGCCGACCCCGCGGGCGCCGCGCAGGAACCGCGCCGCCCCCTCGGCGTCCCCGACGTCCGGCAGCCGGCCCCAGTGGTCGAATTCGCGGCGGTTGACGATGCCGGCCGCACCGAGGCTGCGGCAGTACTCGGCGCGACTCTCGCTGGAGACCACGGCGATCGGGACGCCGCCGACGAGCTTGACGAGCTGGATGGCCATCGAGCCGAGGCCTCCCGCACCGCCCCAGATCAGCACGGGGTCGCCGGGGCGGACGGTGTTGCCCTGCCAGCCGAACAGCTGCCGGTAGGCGGTGGGCCCGGTGAGCAGGAAGGCCGCCGACTCCTCCCACGACAGATGGGCGGGCTTGAGGTGGCACTGGTACTCGTCGACACGGCAGAACTGGGCGAAGGAGCCGTAGTTGGTCTCGTATCCCCAGGCCTTGAAGCTCCCCGAGGCCAGCGGGTCGGCGCCCATCCGGATGTCCTTGGCGGTCTCGTCCCACTGGCCGCTGGTGACCAGCACGTGATCGCCCACCTTGACGTTGCGGACACCGTCGCCGACGGCCCACACCACGCCGGATGCCTCCGAGCCGCCGATGTGGAAGTCCTCGGTCTCGCCCTGCCGCTGCCGCATCCCGATGACATCGATGGGTCGGCCCAGCGAGGACCACACGTTGTTGTAGTTGATGCCGGCGGCCATCACATAGACCAGCACCTGGCCCCGGCCGACCCGCGGGGTGTCGACGACCTCGGTGCGGAACGCCTGCTTCGGCTCACCGAAGCGGTCCTGGCGGATCACCGCCGCGTACATCTGCGCGGGTACCTCGCCGAGCGGCGGAAGCTCGCCCACCTCATACAGGGTCTTCGTCATGTTCTCTCTCCCACTTGTGCTCTGTCCGTTTCTGGGGTGGCTCGCGGGGGCCGCGGGCCGGTCAAGAGGTCGTTGCGTCCTCGGGTGCGGCGGGGCCGGCCGGGCCGGTGAGGGTTTCCGCCAGCCAGGTGTCCACCGCGGCCGCGGTGGTGCCGGCGTGGTCCTCGAGCATCGAGTAGTGGTTGCCGGCCACTTCGACCACCATGTCCACGTGCTCGGGCGGTGCCGCGCGCCCGTCGCCGTCGGCGGCGCCGGCCAACATGGACTCGCCCGCCCGTACGAGCAGGGTCGGCGCGGCGGTCCTCGGCGCGGCCCAGTCCTCGAACAGGTGCAGGTAGCGGCCCATCGCGGTGAGCTGCTCGCCGCCGGACCTCATGTAGTCCAGGCGCTGCGCCTGCGCCTGCGCCATCGCGTTGAGCACCTGGTGGTCGAAGGGCACCTCCCGGCTGAAGCTGTCGACCATCACCACGGCCGCGGGCCGCTCGCCCATGGCCTCCAGGTGTGCCGCCACGCCGACGGCGAGCCAGCCGCCCGAGGAGTAGCCGAGCAGGACGGCCGGCTTGCCGCCGGCGCACTCCCGCACGGTGCGGGCGTGCAGCTGGAGCACGGCGTCCGGATCGGCGGGAACCGGCTCGTCCTTCTCGTAACCGGGGTTGGCCAGCGCCCACATGTCCAGCCGGTCGCGGAACGGCGCGGCGAACCGCGCGTACTGGTGTGCCCCGGCCGGTACGACGTACGGCGAGAGGCACATCACCGCGTAGGGACTGTCCCCCTGTGACAGCCGCACCGGTGCGGGCCGCTGGGCCAGTTCCTCGGGCCGCTCGAAGGAGGGCCGGAAGCGGGCCGCCTCCATCAGCATCCCCATGGCCTCGGCGGCCTTCCCCTTCTCGCTGGCGTGCCGGTAGAGCTGCACCAGCATGTCGGCGGGCCGCTCCTCCGCCGAGCCCCGGCCCGCGCCCGGCAGTCGCGTCAGCAGGTGCCTGGCGAGCTTGGCGGGCGTGGGGTGGTCGAAGGCCAGTCCGGCGGGCAGCCGCAGCCCGGTGGCCGCCGACAGGCGCCGGCGCAGGTCGATCGCGGTGAGCGAGTCGAAGCCGAGTTCCAGGAAGTGCGCGGTGGGCAGGACGTCCTCGGCCGACCTGTGCCCGAGGACCACGGCGCTCTGCGAGCGGACGTGCTCCACCAGCCGCTCCTCCCGCTCGGCCGGCTCCAGCCTGGCCAGTTCGGCGGCCAGCTCCGCTCCGCCGGACTCCTCTGAGTCGGGCTCCCCGCTCTCCTCGGCGGCCAGGAGCCGCTGTACGTCGGGCAGTTCGGCCAGCAGTGCGCTGGGACGCCCCACCGTGAAGGCGGGCAGGAACTTCTCCCAGTCGATCGGGGCGACGGTGAGGGTCGCCTCGCCGTGCTCGACGGCCTGGCGCAGCGCGGTGATCGCGAGCTGGGGGTCCATGAGGCCCAGCCCGCGCCGCTCGCCGCGCTCCTGGACCGCACCGTCGACCATGCCGCCGCCCGCCCAGCCGCCCCAGGCGACCGAGGTCGCGGTCAGGCCGCGGGCCCGCCGCCGCAGTGCCAGGGCGTCGAGGAAGGCGTTGGCACTGGCGTAGGAGGCCTGGCCGCCGCTGCCCCAGACACCCGCTCCGGAGGCGAACAGCACGAACGCGTCCAGCTCGTGGCCCTCAAGCAGCTCGTCGAGGTGGACGGCGCCGGTGGCCTTGGCGGCCGCGGCCTCGGCGAACTCCTCCAGGTTCGAGTCGGCCAGCACGGAGGAGCGTGCCGAGCCGGCGGCGTGTAGCACGGCGGTCAGGGGGTGCCGGGACTCGATGCCGGCGAGCAACCGGGCGACGGCGTCGCGGTCGGCCATGTCGCAGGCGGCGATGGTCACCTCGGCGCCCAGGGCGGTCAGCTCGGCCCGCAGTTCCTTCGCGCCGGGGGCGTCGGGCCCGCTCCTGCTGGTGAGCACCAGGTGCTGCGCGCCCGCGTCGGCCAGCCAGCGCGCTAGGTGCCGGCCCACGCCACCGGTGCCACCGGTGACGAGGACGGTGCCGCGGGGCTGCCACGGTGCGACGGGTTCTCCTTCGGCGGGCCGCGCCCTGACCATGCGCCGGCCGTACACACCGTCGGCCCGTACGGCGAGCTGGTCCTCCTCGCGCTGGGCCAGCGCTTCGGCCAGGTGGCGCAGCGTGTGCTCGTCCGGCTTCTCGGGCAGGTCGACGAGACCGCCCCAGCGCCGGGGCAGTTCGAGGGCGGCGACAAGGCCCAGTCCCCACAGCTGTGCCTGGCCGGCGTCGCGCAGCGGGTCGTCGGCTCCGGTGGAGACGGCTCCGCGGGTCGCGCACCACAGCGGTGCCCGGACGTCCGCGTCCCCCAGCGACTGCACCAGGGTGACGGTCGCGGCGAGGCCCGCGGACAGCGTCGGGTGGGCCGGGTGGCTGCCGGGTGCCAGGCCGAGCATGGAGAGGACACCGGTGGGCTGTTCGCCGTCGAGTTCCTTGGTGAGCAGGCGTGCGGCCTGCGCGCGGTCGCAGTCGACGGGGAGTTCGAGCACGCGCACCTTGGCGCCGTGGGCACCGAGCACGCCGGCGACGCAGGGTGCCCACTGCTCGTCCGCCAGCCCGGCGGGGAGGACGGCCAGCCACTGGCCGTGCAGTCCGGGGACCGGCTGCTCGGTCAGCCGCCGGAAGGAGACGCGGTAGCGCCAGCTGTCCACCGTGGACTGCTCGCGGCTGCGCCGGCGCCACGCGGACAGCACCGGCAGCGCCGGGCCGACGAGGGCGGCGTCCTCCGCTCCGAGCCGGTCGGCGAGCCCGGCCAGGTCCTTGTTCTCCACCAGCTCCCAGAACCCGGCCTCGACGGGATCGGTGCCCGCGGGCACGGGGTCGGCGCTCTCCAGCCAGTACCGGCGCCGCTGGAAGGCGTACGTCGGCAGGTCCACGCGCCGCACCGGGTGCCCGGCGAAGGGGACCGTCAGGTCCACGGGGACGCCGCTGACGTGCAGCTCGGACACGGAGCGCAGGAATCGGGCCATGCCTCCCTGGTCCCGGCGCAGCGAGGCACCGGTCACGGCGTGGGCGCCGGCCTCCTCGGCGGTCTGCTGCACCGCGTCGGCCAGCAGCGGGTGCGGGCTGCACTCGACGAACACCCCGTGCCCGTCCGCGAGCAGCGCGCCCACGGTCCGCTCGAACTCCACGGTCTGCCGGGCGTTGCGGTACCAATACTCGGCGTCCAGGGCTGTGGTGTCGAGCACCGCGCCGGTCACCGTGGAGTAGAAGGGGACGGCGGCCGGGCCCGGCGCGACCGGGGCCAGCAGCTCCAGCAGTTCCGGGCGCAGGCTTTCGACCTGGGCGGAGTGTCCGGCGCCGGTGGCTCCGCGCACCTTGCGCACGCGCACGCCCTCGGCCTTGAGCTCCGCCAGCAGGTCGTCGACCGCGCCGGGTTCCCCGGAGACGGTAAGGGCGGCGGGCCCGTTGACGGCGGCGACGGAGAGGCGGTCGCCGTACTTCTCCAGCCGCGCGCGGGCCCGGTCGGCGGGCATGGCGATCGCGAGCATGGCGCCCTTGCCGCTGAGCCGGGTCAGCGTGCGGCTGCGAAGGACCACGATGCGGGCCGCGTCTTCCAGTGTCAGCGCGCCCGCGACGTAGGCGGCGGCGACCTCGCCCTGCGAGTGGCCGATGACGGCGGCGGGTGCCAGGCCGTAGGAGCGCCACAGGGCAGCCAGCGACACCATCACGGTGAACAGCGCGGGCTGGGCGACTTCCACCCCGGCCAGGTCCGGTGCGCCCGATTCGGCGCGCAGGACGTCGAGCAGCGGCCAGTCGAGGTAGGGGGCGAACGCCTCGACGCAGGCCGCGGCCTGCTCGGCGAAGACGGGGGCGGTCTCCAGCAGTTCGCGGGCCATCTCCGTCCACTGCGAGCCGTGGCCGGGGAAGACGAAGGCGACCTTGCCGGACGCCGCCGCGGTGCCCTGGACCAGGGTGTCCGCGGGGGTGCCGTCGGCGAGCGCCGCGAGCCCGGCCCGCGTCTCCTGCCAGTCCCGGCCGACGACCACGGCCCGCTGCTCCAGCCGGGTTCGGGTGGTGACCAGGGCGCGGCCGACGTCGGGCAGCGAGAGCCCGTCGTCGCCTTCGAGGTGCTCCAGCAGCCGGCGGGCCTGCTCACGCAGGGACCGGGCGGTCTTCGCGGAGAGCGTCCACGGCAGGACGTCCAGGGGCTGGCCGGCGGGCGCGTCCTGCGCCGCGGTGGCCGCCTCGTCGTCGGCCGCGGTCCCGGCGGCGGGCGTCTCTGGCGGGGCCTGCTCGATGATGGTGTGCACGTTGGTTCCGCTCAGCCCGAACGAGGAGACGGCCGCGCGCCGCGGCCTGTCCCGCTCGGGCCAGGCGGTCTGCTCGGTGAGCAGGCGCACGGTGCCGTCGGACCAGTCGACGTCCGGGGTCGGCTCGGCCACGTGCAGCGTCCGCGGGAGGACGCCGTGGCGGATGGCCATCACCATCTTGATGACACCGCCGACGCCCGCGGCGGCCTGCGCGTGGCCGATGTTGGACTTCAGCGAGCCCAGCCACAGCGGCCGCCCGTCCGTCCGCTCCCGGCCGTACGTGGCCAGCAGTGCCTGCGCCTCGATCGGGTCGCCGAGCCGGGTCCCGGTGCCGTGGGCCTCCACGGCGTCCACCCCGTCCGACTCGAGCCGTGCGTTGGCCAGTGCCTGCCGGATGACCTGCTGCTGGGCCCTGCCGCTGGGCGCGGTCAGGCCGTTGGAGGCACCGTCCTGGTTGACGGCGCTGCCGCGTACGACGGCCAGGACCTCGTGCCCGTTGCGGCGGGCGTCGGACAGCCGCTCCACCAGGACCAGGCCCACGCCCTCGGCGAAGCCGGTGCCGTCCGCGGACGAGGAGAACGCCTTGCAGCGGCCGTCGGCGGAGAGCGCGCGCTGCCGGCTCGACATCGTGAAGGCGGACGGCCCGGCCATCACCATCACGCCGCCGGCCAGTGCCATGGAGCATTCGCCGCCGCGCAGCGCCTGTACGGCGAGGTGGAGGGCGGTCAGCGAGGACGAACAGGCGGTGTCGACGGTGACCGAGGGCCCCTGCAGACCGAAGGTGTAGGAGAGCCGGCCGGAGATCACGCTGGCCGCGGTGCCGCTGGGGAGGTAGCCCTCCACGCCCTGAGGCACTTTCAGCGGCCGCCCGGTGTAGTCCTGGTAGCCGGAGCCGACGAAGACTCCCGTGGGAGTGGAGCGCATCGTGTCGGGGGCGATTCCCGCGCGCTCGAAGGTCTCCCAGGCGGTCTCCAGCAGCAGGCGCTGCTGCGGGTCCATGGCGATGGCCTCGCGGGGGCTGATGCCGAAGAGCCCTGGGTCGAACTCGTCCGCGTCGTGCAGAAAACCGCCCTGCGTGGTGTACGTGGTGCCGGGATGGTCGGGGTCCGGGTGGTAGAGCGCCTCGACGTCCCAGCCACGGTTGCCGGGGAACTGGGAGACGGCGTCACCTCCGGAGGCGACGAACTGCCACAGGTCCTCGGGGGAGTTGACGCCGCCGGGGTAGCGGCAGGCCATCGCGACGATGGCGACCGGCTCGTCCAGTACGGCGGCGGCCGCCACGGTGGTGGTGTCCGCGGAACGGACGCCGGTGAGTTCGGCGAGCAGGTGGCCGGCGAGGTCCTCGGCCGTAGGATGGTCGAAGACCAGCGTGGTGGGCAGGGTGAGGCCGGTGGCCTCGTTTATCCGGTTGCGCAGCTCCACCGCGGTCAGGGAGTCGAAGCCCAGGTCCCGGAAGGGCCGGTCGGCCTCGACCGCGCCCGCCGTGCGGTGGCCCAGGACGGCGGCGGCGTGCGTGCGTACGAGGTCCACGACCGCGCGTGCGCGGTCCTCGGGCGACAGCCCGGACAGGCTCTCGGCGAAGGCCCCGGAACCGCGGCCCGCCTCGGGTGCCTCCTCGGTGAGCGTCGCGCGCACTTCGGGAAGGTCGCCGAGCAGCGGGCTGGGCCGGCCGAGGGTGAACGGCACGATGAAGCGCGGCCAGTCCACGTCGGCCACGGTCAGCAGGGTCTCGTCGCGGTCGAGCGCGCGCCGCAGCGCGGTGACCGCCGCTGCCGGTGTCATCGCGCGCAGGCCGCGGCGGCGCAGCCGCTCCTCGTCGTCGCCGTCCTGGACCATGCCACCGTCGGCCCAGGGGCCCCAGGAGACGGCGGTCGCGGTGAGGCCGCGGTCGCGGCGCT
>NZ_BAABCQ010000205.1:0-13001 GCF_039539045.1 Streptomyces marokkonensis | reverse complement strand
GCGTGCGCCGTAAGATACAGACTCACCGGTTTCATTTTCAAGGCGATCCGCGGGTTCCGGTTAGGGAAGGGGCATCACGTCACGCGACGTAGCCGGCCGGCAGGACACCGCACCCTTCGGGTGCGGCCCGACCGGCTCGCCGTGAAGAACTCATAGGCCCTGATGGGAACGGGTCGAAGTGCTCCTTCCCGGAGGGGCCGGGCGGCCGGGCGGACGACGCCGCGGCCGCGACCACCAGTGACGACGCTGCACTCGGCGGCCGAGCGGTCACCGGACGGGGGCGCCCGGGAACCCCCTCGGGACAGGGCGCCGGCGGGGCCGCACGCGGCGGCCCGGCCGGGAGGGCCCGGTGCGGCCGCACGGACGCTCCGCCGCACCGGGCCCTCCCGGGCCGCTCCCCGAGGGGGTCCGGCGGCCGGCCGGCCCCGAAGTGCGGTGACCGGAAGTGGGCTGCCTGCACCTCAGGATGCGCCATTTTCCAGACCGCCCGTGCTGTTATTGAGGGCCGCGTGAGGCCCTCTGGGCCCCGCCGGCCGCCTGTGAACGTGCCCGGGCGGAGGGAAGCCGACTGCGCGCACCGGAACGCCGCCGGCATTCGGGTGTGCCATTGCGGAATGCGGAAGCCGCCCGCCCTCCCGGGGTGTTCCGAGGCCTCCAGCGGGTCCCGAGCCGTCGTCGACCACGGGCATCGACCGTGAGCTGGACGCAAGGGGAGGAACGGTATGGAAAGTGTCCGGGACGAAAGCGCGTGGCTCAGGGTCGAGCGCGGCTGCGCCACCGAGGAGGAACTGGCCGCCGTCACCGTCACGCTCGTGTCGCTGGCGGCCGGCCGGAGCGCGTCGCGCGCGGAGCGTGCCGAGAGCCGGATGACGGCACCGTGGGGCCGGCGCGAACGGGCCCGGACCTACAGGGCGCCGCGCAGCTGGCGGTGACGTCCGTCCCCGTCCGGCCGCCCTGCCGGGTCTCCTCGTCAAAACATTCCAAGTGTCTTGTTTCTGGTGACGAGGGCCGTGACGACGTCCGCAGCCGACGACCCATTCTGTCCGCCTCAAAAGGGAATCAATCCGGAGTAAGACGGAGATTCAGACCGGCGAATGGGTGTGATCAGGCGGTTGAGGACGAGTGAGCCCGCAACAGAAACCAGCTAGCCGGTTTTGTATTGACAGGGGGTCGGAGATCCCATTGAATCGGTGACCGGTAGGAGTCGCCCCGCGAGCGGCACCGGTCCTGGTTCAGGGGGAGAGGCTGTGGACATCAAAGTGCTCGGCGCGTTGTCGGTACGGGAGAACGGGGCCCTGATCATGCCAACGGCCCCCAAACCGAGGCAGGTTCTGGCTCTGCTGGCGCTGCGCGCCGACGAGGTGGTGCCCGTGCCCGCCCTGATCGACGAGCTGTGGGGCGCCAACCCGCCGCGCACGGCCCGCACCACGCTGCAGACGTACGTCCTGCAGTTGCGTGAGCTGATCACCGCGGCCCGGGAGAGGGGCGAGGCGCAGGAGCCGGGGAACGGCACGTGGCGTGCCGCGAAAGACGTGCTGGTGACGATGCCCGGAGGGTATCTGCTGTCCAGCGGCGACAGACGCAGCGATGTGCGCATGTTCGATCACCTGGCCGCACTGGGGTACCGGGCCATGGACGCGGGTGACTTCGCCGGTGCGGCGCGGCAGTTGCGCGAAGCCCTCACCCTGTGGACCGGGACCGCCTTCGCGGACGTGCAGGCGGGGCCACAGCTCGAACTGGAGATCAAGCGTCTGCACGAGAGCCGGCTGTGCGCTCTGGAGCGGCGCATCGAGGCCGAACTGCGTCTGGGCAGGCACCGGGAGGCGCTGGCCGAACTGACGGTCCTGGTGAACCGGCACCGCACGCACGAGAGTCTGCACGCCCAGTTCATGCTCGCGCTGTACCGCTCGGGACGGCGCACCGAGGCCCTGGACGTCTACCGGCGGCTGCGCTCCACCCTGGTCAGGGACCTCGGCCTCGAACCGACCGCGGGGCTGCGTCGGCTGCAGCAGTACATCCTCGCGGCCGACGACGACCTGTCGGGCGAGGTGCCGGTCGCCGCCCAGCCCGTTCATGCGGTCAAGGAGCGGCTCGCGCCCGCCCGCTGAGGGTTCAAGGCGTGCTCGAGGCAGGCCGGGGAGCAGCGCGCTGTGCCGGTGGCAGCCCGTCACCATCGACGGGGGAGCGGGCGCTGTGGCGGGCGGTGCGTCGGGTGGAGGCGTTCGCCCCGGATTTCGTGTCGGTCACCTACGGCGCAGGCGGATCATCACGGGAGCGCACCACCGAGATGACCCGCCGCATGGCCGCGGAGACGACGCTGCGCCCGGTCGCCCACCTGACCGCGGTGGGACACAGCGTCGCCGGCCTGCGGCGGATCATCGGCCAGTACGCCGACGCGGGGATCGGGGACGTGCTGGTACTGCGCGGGGATCCGCCCGGCGACCCCCAGGGGCCGCCGGTTGCGCACCCGGACGGCTTCACCCACGCCCGGCAACTCGTCGAACTCGTCGAACTCGTCGAACTCGTCCGGTCCTCGGAGGACCTCACCATCGGCGTGGCGGCCTTCCCGGAGAGACGTCCACGCTCGCCGGACTGGGAGTGCGACATCCGGCACTTCGTCGCGAAGCGCCGGGCGGGCGCCGACTGCGCGATCACGCAGATGTTCTTCGACGTGGAGGACTACCTGCGGCTGCGCGACCGGATCGCGGCCGCGGGCTGTGACATCCCGATCATCCCGGAGATCATGCCGGCCACCGACATCCGCCGGACCAGCCGTTTCGCCGAACTGTCCGGTGCCGCGTTCCCCCAGGACCTGGCCCGCCGTCTCGACGCCGCCCGTAGCGACCCAGGCGAGGGACACCGGGTGGGTGTCGCCCACGCCACCGCGAGGGCCGAACGCCTCCTGGCCGAGGGCGCGCCGGGCCTGCACTGCATCACCCTCAACAAAACCACGCCGGCCCTGGACATCCACGCCGGCGTCCTGACTCTTTCCAGGAGCCCTCCCACCCGCTGAGTCGCACCACGGGCGTGCTGATCGGTGGACACACCGGGCTCGCGCAGGCTCCCGAGAAACCCTGGCGGCACACCGGCCGCCGCCGGGCACACGCACCTGGCGGCCGATGTGCCGGGCCGGCCGTCAGCGCCGCCGCTGCTCGGCGTACTCCTTGGCGAGGCGCAACGTCGCCGTGCTGTTCGTGCTCAGCGCGGTGCGCACGTAGTCACGTGCCTGCGCGACGTCCGCGTCCGGGCCGAGAACCCTGGCGATGTTGTCCGTGTTCAGGACGACGGTGTGCTGCGACGACGCCGCCGTCCCCTCGCCATGGTCCTTGAACGTCCAGATGCCGGTGTGCAGGGCCATCAGGGCGGGCAGCGTGAACTGCCTGTAGGCGATCCTGCGGTGCGGGAACGTCACCCGGTACGACGTGGTTGTGTGCGTCGAGCCGTCCGCGGCCTTCGTGTCCATCTCCAGGGTCTGCAGACCGGGCGGCTCCTCGGCCAGGCGCGCCCGCGCCACATGAGGCAGCCGCTCCTGCCACCGCTGCGCGTCGTTGATGAAGTCGTAGACGTCCCGCGCCGCACCGTCGACCTGCACGGTGTCGGTGAAGGAGAAGGTCAGCTCCGTGGCAGCGTTGCCTGACTCCAACTGCGGCTTGAGCGCGGCCAGTTCCGAGCGGCACCGGCGATCCGCCTCTTCGACGGCCCCACCGGTGCCGCGACCGGCGCGCCGCAGACGCACGCTGGACTCGGTCGCGGACCGCGACTCGATCACCCAGGCGCCTTCCAGCGGCGCTCCCGGCAGGCCGGGCTCCTCGTCCTGGAAGTCGATGCGCAGGCCGTACGGGTCGAACACCCGGGTGGAGGTCCAGGTCCTCGCCCGGCCGTCCACGACCTCCCAGACCTGGATGCGTTCCCCGCGCGTGAGCGGTTCGACCCGGTCGACGTGGACGACCGAAGGAAAGATCCTCGGCCAGTTCCCCACCTTGGACAGAAGCCGGTAGACGGCGGTGGCCGGGGCCGAGACGACGATCTCGTGCTCGACCACGTTGCTGGCGGACGTGCCGGGAGAGGCAGGCATGGTCATGCTCCTGGAATCGAGGAGGGTCGAGGAAGATGCAGAGGTCACCGGTTCCGGCGGATCGGCCGGCGAGCCGGTCACCGCAGCGGGTCAGACGTTGCGGGCCATGACGACGTCGACCGCGATCTCGATGACCGCCGCGCCGGGCGGGTTGAGCCACTCCTTCTTGTAGCGCTCGGCGTAGCGGCGTGCGCCCTCCGCCAGGCGCTCGGGGTCGTCATGGACCGTGCCGGTGCCCTCGAGGGTCACCCACGAGGAGACCTCGTCCCGCTGGCACAGAGCGACCCGGCTGCCTGGTGCCGCGACCAGGTTCCTGGCCTTCTTCGACTGACCCCCTGTCATGACCCGAGCCAGTCGCGCTTCGCTGTCCCAGGTGAAGCTCACCGGCACCGCATGAATGGTGCCGGTGGGACGCAAGGTGACGAGAACGGCCTGGCCGGGCTCGGAGAGGAATTCCTCGATCGCGTCGGAAAGCGGCCAGGACTGCGTGTCCCTGTGCCCCTCCGGCATTTGGCCGACGATTGGTTTACGTCGATTGCTGACTGCCACTGGTAGATTTCTCCTTCGCGGTCTTGTCGTCCGCAGCACCGCCGCCGATGAGACGCGGACTCGCATACTGCCGGCTTCGATGGAGCGAGCCAACGCTACATCAGCCCAACAGGTGTCCAACTGCGAATAGGGCCCGGTGCACGGGCGGCAGAACGGCTTGCCGCCCAGAAATGTTCAACCGGGAGCAGTACCCGGTTGAACACGCCGGTGTTTGGTTATCGTGCCTGCCGAACGGCGCCTCATCGACCCGCATCAGGTGCATCGCACGAGGAGTTGGAAACGTGACCAAGGACGCGATCGTCGTCGGCGCCGGGCCGGTCGGGCTGATGCTCGCCGGCGAACTCCGGCTCGGCGGCGCGGATGTGGCCGTGTACGAGAAGCTGCCCGCGCCGAGCGGGGAGTCCCGGGGAGTGGGATTCACCCGACGGGCAGCCGAGATCTTCGACCAGCGGCAACTGCTGGACCGATTCGGTGAGGTCGAATGGGCCCAAGGTCATTTCGGCGGCGTGCGCATCGACTTCGGCAAGCTCGACGACAACCATTTCAGTGTCAGGGGAATTCCGCAGTTCCACACCGAGGAGATCCTGGAGGCCTGGCTCCGGGAACTGGGCGTCACGGTGCACCGGAACCACGAGATCACCGGTTTCCGTCAGAACACGGACGAGGTCACCGTGCAGTTCACCGGCCCCGACGGGGCCGGCGAGGAGAGCGCCCGCTATCTGGTGGGCTGCGACGGCGCCCGCAGTCTCGTCCGGAACTTGGCCGGCATCGACTTCCCCGGGTGGGGCGCCACCCGCGGAATGTACATGGCGGACGTGGTGGGCAGCGGAGTGCAGCCCCGGCCCATCGGCGAGCGCGTCGAAGGCGGCATGGTGATGGCCTTCGACCTGCAGAACGGTGTGGACCGGATCGTCATCCACGACGAGAACCTGCGCCCCCACGAGGACCGCAGCACGCTGCGCTTCACCGACATCGCGGACGCCTGGCAGCGCATGACCGGCGAGTCCCTGCACCAGGCCGAGGTCCGCTGGATCAGCTCGTTCACCGACACCACCCGGCAGGCCTCCGCCTACCGGGCCGGCCGCGTCTTCCTGGCCGGTGACGCCGCCCACATCCACATGCCGGCCGGAGCCCAGGGCATGAGCGTCGGAGTGCAGGACGCGGTCAACCTCGGCTGGAAACTCGCCGCGGACATCACCGGCTGGGCCCCCCAGGGGCTGCTCGACACGTACCACAGCGAGCGCCACCCGGTGGGCCGGATGCTGATGCGCAACACCCGGGCCCAGACGCGGCTGTACCTCAGCGGCGCGGAGATGGAACCGCTGCGCCAGGTGATGGGCGAGCTGGTAGGCATCCCGGAGGTGGCACGGCACCTGGCCGGCATCGTCAGCGGTCTCGACGTCCGTTACGACATGGGCGGCGCGACCCATCCGCTGGCCGGGCTGCGGATGCCGCCCGACCAGGTCCTGCGGCGCGCCGGGGCCGGGCGGGTGCGGATCGCCGAACTCCTGCACACAGGCCGGCCCGTGCTCGTCGTCGCAGAGTCCGGTGCGGCCGGCGAGGCGACGGCGCGATGTGCCGACGGCTGGGCGGACCGGGTCGATGTGGCCGTGGGGACCTGGGACGACGCGGCCGCCGCCGGCACGGGCCTGCCGCAGTCCGTGCTGCTGCGGCCGGACGGCTATGTCGCCTGGGCCGCACCCGGCAGCGACAGCCTGCCCGCGGCGCTGGAGCGTTGGTTCGGCCGTCCCCGCTCCACGGTCCGGGCCGCCTGACACCGGGGCGCCACCCCCGGCACCACGGATACCTGACGATCTTCCAACTCAAGGCGTACTTCGTCTGCGCGAGGAGCGTGCATATGTCCCAGGGCGTGATCATTGTCGGCGCCGGGCCGGTCGGGCTGATGCTCGCCGGCGAACTGCGGCTGGCCGGCGTGGACGTCGTCGTCTACGAGAAACTACCGGCCGCCACGGGCGAGTCCCGCGGCCTCGGTTTCACCGCACGGACCGCCGAGATACTCGACCAGCGCGGCCTGCTCGCGCGCCTCGGCGAATTCAGGTGGGGCAGGCAGGGCCACTTCGGCGGGGTCCGCATCGACTTCGGCGAGCTGGCCGAGAACCACTTCGGCGTCATGGGACTGCCCCAGTCCCGTACCGAGGAACTGCTGGAGAAGTGGTGCACGGAGCTCGGAGTCACCTTCCGCCACGGCTGCGAGGTGACCGGCTACACCGAGACCGACGAACAGGTCGTGATCGGCTTCGAGGGACCCGACGGCCCCGGGCAGGACTCGGCGCTCTACCTCGTGGGCTGCGACGGCTCGCGCAGCACCGTACGCACTCTCGCCGGGATCGACTTCCCCGGACTGGCCGCCACCCGCGGCATGTACCTCGCCGATGTCGTCGGCGCCGGTCTGCGGATGCGCCCCATCGGAGAGCGGGTGCCCGGCGGTGGCATGGTGCTCTCGGTCACCCTGGAACCCGGCGTCGACCGGATCGTCATCCACGAACCGGGCATCCGCCCCGATCACGGCGTCGGCGAGCTCACGTTCACCGAGGTCGCCGACGCCTGGCAGCGCATGACGGGGGAGTCCGTCCACCACGCCTCCGCCCGTTGGATGACGGCCCTCACCAACGCCACGGGCCAGGCCGCGCAGTACCGGCGCGGGCGCGTACTGGTCGTCGGCGACGCCGCCCACGACCATGCCCCGCTCGGCGCGCAGGGCCTGAGCGTCGGGCTCCAGGACGCGGTGAACCTGGGCTGGAAGCTGGCCGCCACCGTCAACGGACGGGCCCCCGAAGGGCTCTTGGACACGTACCACGACGAACGCCACCCCGTCGGCGCCGAGCTGATCCGCAACACCCTCGCCCAGTCGCTGCTCTACCTCAGCGGTGAGGAGATGGAACCCCTGCGAGCGGTGATGCGCGAGCTCGTCGAGGTTCCCGAGGCCGCGCGTCACCTCGCCGGCCAGGTCAGCGGCCTGGACGTGCGCTACGACCTGGGCGCCGGCGGCCACCCGCTGCTGGGCGCGCGCCTTGACCCGGCGCTGGAGCTGACACGACCGGACGGTGCCCGCACCCGGGTGGCCGAGCTGCTGCACGCCGCACGCGGTGTCCTCGTCGTCACCGGGGCGGCCGGCGCACAGGCGGCCGAGCCGGCCCGGGGATGGACGGACCGCGTCGACGTGGTCACCGGCTCCTGGAACCGGGCCGACGCAGCCGGGCCCGCCGGGATCCCCGAGACCGTGCTGCTGCGCCCGGACGGGCACGTGGCCTGGACCGGTCCGCAGGACGCCGAACTGCGCACCGCCCTGGAACGGTGGTTCGGTACGGCGGTGTGACACCGGCGAAGGGCCGGGGCCGCAACGGCGAACGCCGTCGCGGCCCCGGCCCGTTCCTCAACCGAGCAGAGAGCCACCGGTGGCATCGATGACACTGCCCGTGATCCACCGGGCGTCGTCGGACGCGACGAACGCCACCACGTCAGCGATGTCCTCGACCCGGCCGACCCGCTTGAACGCCGAGAGCTCGGCCATGCGCGCCACGGCGCCGGGGTGGGAGAAGAGGGGACTCCCGTTGTCGGTACGCCCCGGCGCCACGCTGTTGACCGTGATGCCGCGCTCGGCGACGTGGCGGGCCAGGTGCAGGGTCAGCTGGTCCACGACGCTCTTGGACATCGCATAGGCGATCATGTCCGGCTGGGCACTGCGGGTGATCCCCGAGGAGATGTTGACGATGCGCCCTCCCGAGGGCATCAGCTCGAGCGCACGCTGCGCGATGAGGAAAGGAGCCCGCGCGTTCACCGCGAGGTACCGGTCCAGCAGCTCGGGGGTGACGTCCTCGGGCACCGTGGGACGTCCGCCGTACGCCGCGTTGTTGACGAGGATGTGCAACGCGCTCGATCCGGTCCGCTGCGTGAGCTCCCGCTGCAGCTGTGCGAAGAGGTCTGCGATCCGACCGGTCTGTGACACGTCACCCCCCACGGTGAACGCATGTCCGCCCTCCTCGTGGATCAGTGCGGCCGTCTCCTTGGCCTCGGCCTCGCCGGACGCGTAGTGCACGGCCACCAGCGCGCCGTCCCGCGCCAGCCGGCGCGCGATACCGCGCCCGATGCCCCGGCTCGCCCCGGTGACCAGCGCCGTCCTGCCTGTGAGCCCACCCATGGCAGCAATTCCCTTCAAAAGCGATGGCAAGGTAATTCACGTCACTTCTTCGGCGCCTCAGCATGACGAATTATCGCGGACCCGTCGAGTGGGAAAGGGGTGTTCAAGTGCGACTGCACGCACGGTCGAACGATGCGACCATGGGCCATGCAAAAGAAGACGAAAAAGGACGGGGTGACGAGTATGTCGACGCAATCATTTCGACCCGTTGACGTGCCGGACAATGCGGAACTGGCGGCAACGTTGGACGGTGATTTCCGCAGCGAATACGCGGAGGTGAACGGAACGCGGCTGCACTATGTCACGGGCGGCAGCGGAGACCCGGTCGTCCTGCTGCACGGCTGGCCGGAGACCTGGTGGGCCTTCCGGAAGATCATGCCGCAGCTCGCCGAGCGGTACCGGGTCATCGCCGTGGACCACCGGGGCATAGGAATCCCCGACGAACTCAAGCCGGTGGACGGGTTCTCGAAGAAGAACATGGCGCGCGATGTCCACGAGCTGCTCCGCTCCCTGGGACACAGCAGCGCCCATGTCGTCGGCCACGACATGGGGGCGATGGTCGCGTTCAGCTTCGCCGCGAACCACCCCGAGGCGACGCGGCGACTGGTCCTGCTCGACGTGGTCCACCCCGACGAGACGTACTACAGCAGGCCGATGCTGCGACGCCCCGGCACCGGATTCAACATGTGGTGGATGGCGTTCAACCAGGTACGCGACCTGCCCGAGCAGCTCCTCGCCGGCCGCGGCCGGTACCTGATCGACTGGCTGTACACGCACTCCCTCAGGAACCAGGAAGCGGTCACACCGCTCGACCGTGCCGTCTACGCCCGGGCGTACGACACCCCTGCGGGCATACGGGCCACCAACGGCTATTACCAGGCGTACCACCAGGACATCGAGGACCTGAAGGAGTACGGCAAGGTGACGGCCCCGGTGCTGGCCCTGGCCGCGCCCACGCAGTTCGACCAGGTCCGGGAACAGCTGTCGGGCATCGCCACCGACGTGCGCATGGTGCGGGTCGAGAACTCGGTGCACTGGCTCGCCGAGGACGACCCGGACCTGGTCGGCCGCGAGGTACTCGGCTTTCTCACCGGGTGAGCGGCGCACCCCGCGGGGGCGGGGCGGCGCCCAGCGCTCACCGGGCGGCGAGCTTCTCCACGGCGACCGCCATGTCGGCGGGGGTGGCAAGCGAGGCCATCTCCCGGGACAGGATGCGCGCCCGCTGCCCGTACCGGGGATCGGAGAGGATCTCCCGGCAGCCGGCGGCGATCTCCTCGGTCTGGTCCTGGTCCGGCGCCTGCGTCGCAAGGGCGATCCCCGCACCGAAGTCGGACAGGGCGCGCGCGACGATCTCCATGTAGGAGGCCTCGGGCGTGATCAGCTGCGGCACGCCGGCGTGCATCGCGGTCATGGCGGTGACGCCGCCTCCGTGGTGCACCAGCAGATCGCAGGTCGGGGCGACCACGTCGAGCGGCAGCCACCCGATGTGCACGTCGTCCAGTTCGCTGCCGAGCTTCTCGGTGACGTGGTCGGGCGCGGCGATCAGGACCTCGGCGCCCGTCCGGGCCAGTTGGTCCACCAGACCCCGCAGGGCGCCCGCCGACTGGAAGGCCAGGGCCCGGGTGCCCGTCGTGATCACCACACGGCGGCGGTCGGCGGGACGGGTGAACATCCACGGCTCGACGCGGCGCTGGCCGTTGCCCGGGACCCAGCGCATGAGCTGCCCCTGGGGGCCGGCCGACGTGGGCAGGCACGGGCGCAGCGAGGGCGGGCAGACGTCGATGGACAGGGCGGGATCGGGCAGCCCGGTCAGGCCCAGTGCGCTCAGTTCGGGCCGCAGCTCGTCCTCGGCGCCCGGGTCGGCACCGTCGGTGGGCACGACGTCCCAGGCCTGGCGCACGTACGGCACCTGGAGGTGCGCGGCGAGCAGCCCCGCGGCATAGGTCATCGAACCGCCGACCACCGCGTCGGGACGCCAGGTGCGCGCGAGGTCCCGCAACGCCTCCAGCCCGGCCGCGGCCATCCTGCCGAACGCGCGCCCGGTGTGCAGCATGTTCTCCCGCGCGTCCTTCGGAGGCTCTATCCGGTTGCCGGAGCGGTCGAACCGCATGAAATGGAAGACCGGCTGCGGGACGATGGAGACCGAGGGGAGACCGATTCCGGCCGCGATGTCAGGAAGCGGCTCGTTGGCGGCCACCAGAACGTCGTGACCGGCATTGCGAAGTGCCGTGGCCAGGGGCGCAATCGTGAAGACGGTTGCCGAGCTGCCACCGGCAATGAAGAGGAGCTTCATGGAGTTTTGTGGGCTTCCCGTGAGGCGATGAATTTCGGGCGACGAAATTTCACGTACCGGATGACTCGCTATGGCTGCCATGGTGCTGCTTCTCGGGATACCGAGTCAACGCCATCCATGTGCAGGGTGTTCAACTGCGGAAAATCAACCTTGGACACCTCCGGGCCGGCTCGCAATAGTCACGGTGTGTACGGAGCATCCGATGGAGGGGGCGGGAGCGTGAAGAGGCCAGTCGTGGCGGTCACCGCGGACGCGGTCACCGCGAACTGGGGTGTCTGGGGCGCCATACCGGCTGCCGTGCAGCCCTGGACGTATCTCACCAAGGTCGCGGAGGCGGGCGGTTCACCGTTCCTGCTGCCGCCGATGCACGAAGCCGTCGAGGACCTGATGGCCGGGGCGGACGCGTTGCTGATCACCGGCGGCGCCGACATCGACCCCGCGCGCTACGGCGCCGAGCGGGACCCGCGCACTTTCCCGCCCGACGAGTTGCGGGACGCCACGGACCTCGCCGCGCTCGCCGTGGCGGAGCGGCGGGGCATCCCGGTCCTGGGAATCTGCCGCGGGCTGCAGGTGATCGCCGTCTCCCGGGGCGGAACGCTGCACCAGCATCTGCCCGCGCACGCGCCCACCGTGCCGGGGCGTCACACCCTGCGGGACATCACCGTCGCGCCGGACTCCGTCCTGGGCCGCGTCCTGGGCGGATCGACCACCGGGCAGTGCCACCACCACCAGGGGGTGGCCGAAGCGGGCGAGGGGCTGCGTGCCACCGCGTGGGCGCGCGAGGACGGTGTCATCGAGGCGGTCGAAGACCCAGGGGCGCGCTTCCTCGTCGGGTTCCAGCCCCACGCCGAGGAAGGCGGCGCCGAGATCACGGGTCTGTTCAAGGCCTTCGTCGACGCGGCCTGGTGAGGGGGCCCACGCCGGGAGGGCGGCAGGTGTCAGGCCTCCCCGGCGGACGCCTACGCCGGGTCCGGCAGGTCCACGAGCGCGAGCTTGGCCGGGTCGACCACGGCCGAGATCCGCGTGATCCGCCCGTCCAGGACTGTGAAGGCGAGCACCGACAGCGGCCGGCCCTCCTCGTTCCAGGAGACCATCCCCGGCAGCCCGTTGACGAGCACCGGGCGTCCGCGGGTGGCGGCGTTCGAGGCCAGCCGCGCGCCGGCGGCGACCTCGGCGGCGCCGATGGTGACGACGACACCGGCGGGGGTGTCGACGGCCAGTTTGACCTGGGGGTCGAGCACCTGCAGCAGCCCTTCGAAGTCACCGTGCCGGCTCGCCGCCAAAAAGGCCTCCACCACCTCTCGCTGTTCCCGCTCGTCACCTCCTGCACGGCGGGGCGCCTGCACCTTCTTGCGGGCCCGGCTGGCGAGCATCTTGGAGGCCGCGGTGGACTTGCCGAGAATCGTGCCGATCTCCTCGAACGGCACGGCGAACAGGTCGTGCAGGACGAAGGCGAGCCGCTCACTGGGCCCGAGCGACTCGAGTACCACCAAAAGCGCGAGGCCGACGGATTCCGCGAGCACCGCGTCGTCCTCGGGGGCCGGGCCGTCGTCGAGCGTCATCACCAGTTCGGGCAGAGTGTCGTCGTAGGACGCCTCCGGGCGTGCCTGGCGCGAGCGCAGGAGGTCCAGGCTGATCCGTCCGACCACCGTGGTCAGCCAGCCGGCCAGGTTGTCGATGGTCTCCGTGTCCTGGCGGGACAGACGCAGCCAGGCCTCCTGGACCACGTCCTCGGCGTCCGCGTGCGACCCGAGCATGCGGTAGGCGACCGCGCGCAGCCGGTCGCGCTGGGTCTCGAACGTCTCGGCCACGGGGTCGGTCGGGCTGGTCTCGGTCATGTTGTTACCTTCCTCGGCTCTGCTCCGTCATGGGTGATGACGGGCAACGGCCCGCTCACGTAACGGACTGAAGGAGCAGGAAAAATG
>NZ_BAABCQ010000204.1:0-13020 GCF_039539045.1 Streptomyces marokkonensis | reverse complement strand
GTGCTCGAGTCGGAATGTGTCATAGCTGGCATTAGTCCTCTTTGGAGGTTGATGTGGCGTCCACTCAACCCTCTAGGCTGGATTCCGTTGAACGCGGATTCGGGGTTGAGGGGTTGGGATTTGCAATGCCGTCACCGGATGCGCGAATTGCCCGGAGAAGGAGAAGAATGCGCCTGATACGAAGTAGTCTCGATGCGGGCAGGAGCGGCTCAGGTGTGCCGCGTGTGCTGGTACTGACGCTGTTGTCATTGGCACTCGTCGTCGGGTTGCTGGGGGTTGGTTCGAACCCCGCTGCCGCGAAGCCCGCAGACACGGGCCCAACGCTCGCGTCACTCGCGGAAGTGACACCTACGGACCGTGGGCGAGTCGTTGATTACTGGAAAGAGGGTGGTCCGGGAGTCAAGGCCGCAGCGGAAGCCGCGTTGACGGGCACTGACGCAGAATTACAGGAATTCCTGGCAATCGCCGAGGACCTGGCGTTGCAGGACACCCGTGTGACTGCCGCTCAACTCGCCTCCCTCGGCGGGACTGAAACGCTCGCGGCTGCGAGGGCGGCTCTGTCCGGGACGGCCGAAGAACTGAGATCTTTCGTTTCCTGGGGTTGGGAAGCTCCGCTCGAGCAGGACGAGCGTGTGTGGGTCGTGCAGATCATCGAGGCGGGTGGTCCGCGGGTGCAGGAAGCGGGGCGTGCCGCGTTGGCGGGAACGGCCGACGATGTGAGTGAGTTCCTCACTGAGGGGCAGTACGCGCAGCACAGGGAGGACGAGCGGGTCCAGCTCGTCCAGATCATCAGCGTGGGTGGTCCCAATGTGCGGGCGGCGGGCCGGCTGGCGCTGAACGGTACCGCCGGCGAGATCTCGGCATTCCTGGCGGTAGGTCAGTTCGTGGCGCGGGCCAAGGACCAGGAGCACGCCACCATCGAGCAGCTCGCCGAGCAGGCCAAGGAGGCAGGGCGTCAGGCAGCCGCCGAGACGAAGGTGGCCAAGTCCGAGTCCGAGAAGGCAATCGAAGCGTCGAGGCTTGCGAAGGAAGCCGCGCTGCGTGCCGCGAGTGAGGCAGAGGCGGCGAAGGAGGACACGGACGCTGCGGGGCATGCTGCTTCCCGTGCCGCCAAGGCGGCGTCCCAGGCGGCCAAGGCGGCGCAGCAGGCGATCGGCTCGGCCCGTGCCGCGAACAACTCGGCGCGGATCGCGGCCAACGCCGCGTCTCAGGCGGCCTCGGCCGCAGCCGGCGCTTCCCAGGCGGCTTCGCGTGCTCGCGGCGCGGCGGCGGCGGCCGCCACGGACGCGAGCAAAGCGGAAACGGCGCGCCAGGCGGCGAAGACCGCCCGTGCCGCGGCCGAGGGCGCGGACAAGGCGGCTGACGCGGCCGACCAGGCATCCACGGCCGCCCTGGCGGCGGGGGACGCGGCCAGGGCGGCGCTGAACGCGGGAGCGAACGCGAACGCCGCGGCCGACGCTGCGGTGGAGGCCAGTGGTTACGCCAACGCCTCCAGTGCCGCCGCCCGGGAGGCCCGTGCCGCCGCCGCGGCGACCAAGAGGCATGCCGCCGAGGCCAACCGTGCCGCGGCCGCCGCGGAGTCCCTGGCCCGCAAGGCCGCTACGGCGGCGCGGGACGCGCGGGACTCGGCCAGATCGGCGGCCGGGCACGCGAGGAAGGCCGCTGACGCGGCGGAGGAAGCCGCCGACCACGCCGGTGACTCCGCGACGGCGGCGGCCAAGTCGACCGAGCACGCCAACGCGGCCACAGATGCCGCTGACGCGGCCGGCGCCGCGGTCGCCCAGGCACAGAAGGTGTTCACACTCGCCCGAGAGGTTGAGGCCGAGGAACTTCTGGGCCGCATGAACGCAGGTATCGCGCATGCCAAGGACCTCAGAACCGAGGACGAGCAGCGCAGTGCTGCCGAGGCCGCTTTGGAGCAGGCGGACAGGGATCGCGAAGCCGAGCGGGGCAGTCTGGTCACCGCCGCCGGTCTGCCTGGCGCCGACCTTCCGTCTGTGGCGAAACAAGGCCGTACGCTCGCCATCCTCACCATGAAGAACGGCACCCCATGGGGGCGTGCCGCGGCCGAGGCCGCCCTCGCAGGATCCGACGAGGTAGTGATCGACTGGCTGCGCAACGGCTGGCAGACGGCCAAGCAGCAGGACGACCGCTCCTATGTCGAGCGGCTCGCAGAAGAGAGCCCGGTCAAGGAAATGCGCGATGCTGCCGAGGCGGCTCTCGACGGTGACGCGGCTACCGTGACCGAGTTCGTGAACAACGGCCAGTACCAGATCAGCAGTCAGCGCATGCGGGTGGCCGTAGCGCAGGTCGTCTCCACCGCCGGACCGGTCCTCAAGGAAGCCGGCCTGACTGCCCTGAACAGCAACGACCCGAAGAAATACAGCGAATTCCTCACCGAAACCCAGTCCGAGAAGCGGACCGAGGACGAGCGAGTGACGGCAGCGCAGTTGGTCGACTCGGGTGGCCCGGAGGTCAAGGCGGCGGCCCGCGTCGCGCTGGAAGGCTCACCTCAGGTGCTGCACGCCTTCATCGTGTCGGGCCGGTTCACCGCGCTGAACAAGGACCAGCTCGCGGCCACCCACGTTGCCGTCGTCCAGAAGATGATCAGTGACGCCGCGGGAGTCGCAGCCACCGCACAGAAGAACGCGGCCGAGGCACAGCGCGTCGCCGCACTCGCCCGCGACGCGGCCGGCGAAGCCGCGGACTGGGCCGACAAGGCCAAGGACTCCGCAGGCCAGGCGCAGGACCACGCCGACCGGGCCTCGCAGTACGCTCAGGACGCCGAAGCGTCCGCCGCCAAGGCCGCCGAGTCCGCCAGGACCGCACGTAACGCCGCCGACAGCGCCAACGTCGCCGCCGCCGACGCCGCCCGGTCCGCCGCCGACGCCACCCTGTCCGCAGAGTGGGCCCAGACGGAAGCGACCAGCGCGTCCTATGCAGCCGACCGGGCCAGGCAGTCCGCGCTGGCGGCCGGTAAATCTGCAGACGCGGCACTCGCAGACGCCACCGCCGCCTTCAAGGCCGCGGTGACCAAAGCGAAGGAGGAAGCAGAAGTCCGCCGCAAGGCCGCCATCGCCGCCAAGCAGAAGGCGATCAACGACAACGGGGCTCGGGCCCGGGAACAGTACCGCTGCCAGAGCGCCTACATACCCTGTGATCCGGTGAAGCACGCCCGTTGGTGCCAGCAGAACGAGATCCTGTGTGACATAGAGTCCATGGGCTCCGCCATAGGTGCCGCCGGTAAACAGTTGTGGGACACCACCAAGGCCCTCACCGGCATCGGCAACTACGAAGCCTGCCTCGCCGAGAAGGACTTCGACAGCTGTGGGTCCTTGGTGGCCGACGCCCTCATCGGGGCGAAGCTGAAGGCCCTCGAGAAGGCGTACGACAGCCTCACGCTCGTCAGGCGCGGTTGCAGTATCGCGAGCAGGTCCGCGCTCCGGAGCATGGCTGTGCAGGCTGCGTCGGACGTGCCGTGCGGGGCACACAGCGTTCCCGGCCTGCCGCGTTCAACGTCCGAGATCCCGGATTCCACCGACTGTGCGGCCTGTGCCCAACGGATCCGTGACAGCCTCGGCGGGGGTGAGATCATGACGATCAGGCCGAAGCCCGGTATGCCGCAGCTCGGCGGATACCGTAAGCAGGACACGTTCTGGGGCTCGCACGTGGTCCTCGTGCTGGACGGCCGAGTGTACGACGGGTTCACAGGGCGAGGGGGCCAGGCTATCGACGATTACAAAGCGGAATGGGACTACCCCGACGTCATCGACTTCGGATTCTAGGAGAGTGATGGTCGACACCGAGTTCATCGAGCAATTGCGTGCCAGGCCGTCCATGTATGGCCTCGACGGCTCCTACTACCCGACCGCGACCTACCTGCTGGGCCTGGACCAGGCGCTCTCCGGTGGTCTTTTGCGAGGGTTCGACGAGTGGTTGTCCGTCCGCAGCGGCGAGCACTCCAGCCTCGCGTGGGTGGCGCGCGTCGTGAAGGACTCGGTACCCGACTTCGAACTCCGGAACCGGGGAAGCCTCAGTGAGCTGACGGCCGAGCAGAACCAACGAGCAGTTGAGGAGCTTTTCTCGCTGGTCCTTGCGTTCCTGCGGGTCAGGGACGACAGGCAGGCGCTCGCCGGCATGTACGTTCAGCACCGTGCGCTGTCCCCTTGGGAGAACTGAGGGCGAGTGCTGCGCGGTGAGAATGGGGGCGCCCGTCCGTCGGGAGGGCGCCCCCATTCTCAAGCCGCGTGTGCCGTCGGCAGCGGTTCGGCAGTGTGCATCGGCCGCCCCGCCCCCAGGTCCGTCAGGATCGCCGCCGAGGCACGGCGGCCCGAGCGCAGCGCGCCCTGGACGGTGCTGCTGTCGCGGTGGTCGCCGCACACGTACAGGCCGGCCAGCAGCCGCACCGGCCTGCGCGGGTCGTGCGGCGGCCGCATGGCCGGGACCGCTTCGGGGGTGTGGTGCACAGCGAGGGTCTCCCAGCGGGTGGTCGGGGTGCCGTAGAGGCGGGACAGATGGATGCGTACGGCGGTGTCGACGTCGGGCGGGGGAGGGCCGAGGACCGTCGAGGAGACGAGGGTGCGCCCGGCGGGCGCGCGGGACGGGTCCACGTGGCTGACCACCGCCGTGTGGGCGACCGGGCCGCCGCGGTCCGCGTCCAGCAGCAGGGCGGCGCCGGTCGTCGGCGGTTCGTCCGTCGTGTGGTGAACCACCGTCACCGGGTGGAAGTCCGGCACGCGCAGACCCGGCAGCAGCTCGGCCGCGGCGCGGGCGTCGGTCGCCACCAGGACGGCCCGGCAGCGGACGACGCCGTGTTCCGCGGTGGCCACGGCGTTGGTGGCGACCGCGGTGACCCGTACGCCGGTGTGCACGGTGCCCGGCGGCAACGCCCGTGCCAGCCGCTCCGGCAGCGCCTCGGCGCCGCCCTCGGGCACCCCGAGCCGCCCGCTCGCGAAGGCGCGCAGCGCGAGGTCGGCGCACCGACTGGAGGTCGTCAGGTCCGGGTCGCACAGCAGGGCGGCGAGCAGCGGGCGCAGGAAGCCGTCGATCGTGCGGGCCGGCAGCCCCCGCATCGCCAGTGCCTGGGCGGCGGGCAGCTCCGGGCGGGCCAGCAGCCGTTCGACCGGGGTGCTCGCGAGACGGGTCAGCGCCGCGCCGAGCCGGGCCTGGTCGACGGCCGTGCCGAGCGGGGCGCCCGCGCGGGTGCGGGGCACGGGCACGGGCCTCCCGGACGCCCGGGGCACGAGTATCGGGCGCCGGGGCGCGGGCACCGATCGGGGGGCGCTCGCCAGGGCGCGCACAGTATGGAGTGCGCCCCTTGCGCCCCCGCCCCGGGCGCCCGCCGGAGCGCCCGCGCGGTGGTGCCGGCCCTCGCTGTGCAACAGGACCCCGGGTGCGAAGGACAGCAGGGCCGGGCTGCCTGGCCCGGGGAGGTGGCGCAGTTCGGGACATGCCGTGGACAGCAGCTGTCCGATTCTGTCGAGCCGGAAGCCGTCGACCTTCTCGGTCGCCATCCGGCCGCCCACACCATGGGCGGCCTCCAGGACCGTGACCGTAACTCCTGCGCTGGTCAGCCGATGCGCCGCGGCGAGTCCGGCGATGCCGGCCCCCACGACGACGACGTCCGCCTGGTACGCGGGCTCAAGCACGTGCCCCTCCTCGAGGTTGCGCGGCCGCTGGAGACGTCATGCCCCCGACCGGCTTGAGGGATACCCGAGTTCGAGTCGAGGTTAGGGCTGAAAATGGTCAAAAGGGGTCGCGCACAGGCAGAGCACGGTCGCATTGAGGTCGCATGTGGTTGCCATTGAGACGTCAAATGACCGGTATGCGGTTGGGAAACGCCAGAGGATGTCGCGGAGCGGTCGTGCTCGGAGGCGTCGCGTCGGCCCGGGCGCGTCGCGTCGGCCCGGGCTCGTGTCCCGCCCCCCCCGCTCACCTCACAGCGCCGCCCGGATCGCCCCGTCGATCTCGGGGAACGCGAAGCGGAAGCCCGAGTCCAGCAGGCGGGTGGGAAGGACCCGGGCGCTGCCCAGGACGTCGCCGGCCATCTCGCCGAGCACGGCGCGCAGGGCCGGGGCGGGCACCGCGAAGGGGGTCGGGCGGCGCAGCACGCGGCCCATGGCCGCGGTGATCTCTCGGTTCGTCCGCGGGTGCGGGGCGGTCAGGTTGAACGGGCCGGACAGGTCCTCGCGGTCCACCAGGTGTCGGATCGCCGCCACCTCGTCGTGCAGCGCCACGAAGGACCAGTACTGGGAGCCGTCGCCCAGCCGTCCGCCGAGCCCCGCCCGGAAGAGCGGGAAGAGCCGGCCCCAGGCCCCGCCCCGGCGGGCGACGACCAGCCCGGTCCGCGCGAACACCGTCCGTACGCCCGCCTCCCGGGCGGGGGCCGCGGCGGCCTCCCACTCCAGGCACACGGACGGCAGGAAACCCTCTCCCGCGGGCGCGCTCTCGTCGACGGCCCGGTCGCCGGTCTCCCCGTAGAAGCCGATCGCGCTGCCGTTCACGAAGACCCGGGGACGCCGCTCCAACGAGGCGACGGCCTCCGCGAGCGCCCTCGTGCCGTGCACCCGGCTGTCGCGGATGCGCGTCTTGTACGCGTCGGTCCAGCGGCGGTCGCCCACCCCGGCCCCGGCCAGGTTGACCACCGCGTCGCACCCGGCGAGACCGGCCGCGTCCACGCGTCCGCCCTCCGGATCCCACCGGACCTCGTCCGTCCCCCGGGGCGCGTGGCGCACCAGGCGCACCACCTCGTGCCCGTCGGCGGTCAGCGACCGCACCAGCGCGCTGCCGATGACACCGGATGCGCCGGCCACCGCGATGCGGGAGGCTTCCCCGCCCAAGCGTCCATCGTCCATGCGCCCATCCTGCCGGGTGGACCCCGGAAAACCCCGGACCGGTCCGCCGCTTCCGCGTCGTACAGTGATCGTCATGCCAGCTCCGCACATACGCCGCGCCAGGTCCGACGACGAGCAGCCGCTGCGCAGGCTCGACCACGAGACCTGGTCCTACCTGCACGCCGTGTCGCCCCGACCGGAACCGGACGACCCCTTCTTCCGCGAGATCTGCGGCCCCGCCGACCACCTGGTCGCCGAACTCGACGGCGCCGTCGTCGGCTACGTCCGCCTCGGCTTCCCCACGCCACTGGCCTCCAACGCCCACGTACGCCAGATCCGCGGCCTCGCCGTCGCCGACGCGGCCCGCGGCAACGGCGTCGGCCGCGCCCTCGTCCGGGCCGCGGTCGAGGAGGCCCGCCGCCTGGAGGCCCGGCGCATCACCCTGCGCGTCCTCGGACACAACACCGCGGCCCGCAAGCTGTACGAGTCCGAGGGCTTCGTCGTCGAGGGCGTCCAGCCGGAGGAGTTCCACCTCGGCGGCGAGTACGTCGACGACGTGACGATGGGGCGGTCGCTGATCGGCCCCTGACGCCTACGCCCGTCTGCGCCCTTCCGCGACCGTCCCCGGCCTTCACCCACGGCAGGATCCACACGGAACGTCGCGGACCGGGACAATGGTTCCGCCGAGTGGCACAGTGTACGTCGCGGGCGCATCCGATCCGCCGGACAGTGGGACCATGCGTGACTTCCGAGGACCACGCGAAGCCCGGGAGCGGCGTGCGGCGCCCCTGACGGGCGCCGCCGCCCGCATGCCGGGCGCTGTGCGGGTGCTGCTCGGCTGTCTGCCCGGGCTGGCCGCCGTCGCCGCGCTGGCGCTGTGCGCGAGCGGAGTGGAACGGGCCGCCGCGACGCGCAACGGGCCGGCCGCCGCCGACCGGTACGCCGCGCCCCGGCCGCCCATCGTGTCCCGGGCGGACTGGCTGGGCGACGACCTCCGCGAGCAGCCGCCCCCGCGCTACGACGACAAGGTCCTCGCCGTCTTCGTCCACCACACGGACACGCCGAACGGCTACGACTGCGCCGACGTGCCGGCCATCCTCCGCGGTGTCTACACGGGCCAGACCGGCGCCCGGGACTGGGACGACATCGGCTACAACTTCGTCGTCGACCGCTGCGGCACCATCTACGAGGGCCGCGCCGGCGGCATCGACCGCGCGGTCACCGGCGCCCACACCCAGGGCTTCAACCACCGCACCACCGGGATCGCCGCCCTCGGCACCTTCACCGCCGGCGTGCCCGTGCCCGACGCGCTGACCGACGCGATCGCGGCGCTGGCCGCCTGGAAACTCGGCGATGACGACACCGACCCGCGGTCGAAGGTCAGCCTGGTCTCCAGCAACGGCCTCAGCCGGTACGCCGCCGGCGCCACCGCCACCCTGCCCGCCGTCGCGGGCCACGACGAGGGCTACCAGACCAGTTGCCCGGGCGCGGCACTCACCGCGCGCCTTCCCGACATCAGGCAGGAGGCGGCCCGGCTGCAAGGCCGGCCCGCTCGGTCCTGACCGCTCAGGCCTGCCCGAACCGCTCCCACAGGCGCGGGAACCGTTCGGCGACGGCCCGGTCGTTCTCCAGATCGAGGGGAGTGCCCAGCGGCTCCGCGGGCGCGGGGGCGATGCCCAGGTCGGGGGCGACAGCGCCGGTCAGCTGCTCGTAGGCCTCGTCGGCCGCGTAGCCCAGCTCCTCGCCGTCGCCGTCCAGCTCCTCGTCGAAGTCGTCCAGCAGCTCGGCGAGCGAGTCGGGTTCGTGCACCCCGCTCTCGTACACCTCGCGGCCCTGGCCGATCAGCCAGCACCGGAAGTAGTCGAAGGCGTCGTCGCTCGCCCCACCGAGCAGCACCGACGCGGCGCCCCACAGGTCCCAGGTGCAGGCGCGGTTGTAACGGGCCTCGAAGTGGCGGGCGAAGTCGAGCACCAGGTCCGGGTCCAGCCCGAGGAGCCGCTCCACGAGCAGATCGGCCTGGTCCTCGGGATCACCGTCGGCGCCCTGCCGGGCGGCGTCGATCAGCTCCCAGAACTCCGTCTCGTCCATCACGGGTCCAGCATCGGCCCTGGAGGGGTGGGACGCACGTGGAGTGCGGCGGATCGTTATGTGCCGACCGGCTCTACGCAGCCTTCCGGTCCGCAGCCTTCCGGTCCGCCGTCCTCCGGTCCGCCGCTGTTCGGTCCGCCGTCCTCCGGTCCGTCGCTGTTCGGTCCGCCGTCCTCCGGTCCGTCGCCGTACAACCGGGCCAGCCGCCGCGCGTCCCGGGCGCACCGCTCCCGCAGCGTCCTGGGCGCCAGCACCTCCGCTTCCGGCCCGAGCCCCGTCAGCCGGCTGTGCGCGACCTCCTCCGACTCCACGGGCAGGGTCACCGTCACCCACCCGTCCGCGTCCGGCGCGTCCGCGGCCTCCAGCGCCTCACGGGCGGCCGGCGCGTCGACGGCGTACGGCAGCCCGCGCACACCCCGTGGGGACAACCGCACCACGACCTGGGCCCGCAGGATCGACCGCGCGAACTGCTCGGCACGCTCCGCCCAGAATGCGGGCAGGTCGAAGTCGTCGTCCCGTGCGAAGCGCTCCTCGCCCGCCTCCACCGCCGTGAACCGGTCGATGCGGTACACGCGGAACGGCCCGTCCCCCGAGGCCCGGGCAACCCTCGCGCACAGGTACCAGACGCCCGCCTTCAGCACGAGCCCGTACGGCTCCAGCTCCCGTACGACCTCCTCCTCCCCGCGCCGGTAGCGCGCGGCGACGGTCCGGTCGTCCCAGACCGCGTCCGCGACCGCCGGCAGCACCTCGGGCGTCTCCGGCTCCCGGAACCAGTTCGGCGCGTCCAGATGGAACCGCTGCGCCGCCGTGCGGGAGGCGTCCCGGAGGGAGGGGAGCAGCGCGGCCGACACCTTCAGCCGGGCCACCGACGCCGCGTCCTCAAGGCCCATCTCGCGCAGCGCCCCCGGCACCCCGGACAGGAACAGCACCTCGGCCTCGCCCCGGGCCAGTCCGGTGAGCCTGGTGCGGTAGCCGCCGATCAGCCGGTAGCCCCCGGCCCGGCCACGCTCCGCGTACACCGGTACGCCCGCCTCCGACAGGGCTTGCGCGTCCCGCGTCACGGTCCGCTCCGAGACCTCCAGCTCCCGGGCCAGCTCCGCGGCGGTCATGGCCGGGCGGGACTGGAGGAGCAGCACCATCTTGATGAGGCGGGTAGCGCGCATGCCCACATGATGCAGGAGAACGCGGAAGGCCCCCGCCGCGGCGGGGGCCTTCTCTCAGCTCGTGCCGACCCTCACAGGCCGTAGCGCTCGCGCGCCTCCTTCACGGCCGTCGCCTTGACCTCGCCGCGCCTGGCCAGCTGGGCCAGGGCCGCGACGACGACGGACTCGGCGTCGACGCCGAAGTGGCGGCGCGCGGCCTCACGGGTGTCCGACAGGCCGAAGCCGTCGGCGCCCAGCGAGGACCAGTCCTGCTCGACCCACTGCGCGATCTGGTCCGGGACCTGGCGCATGTAGTCGGAGACCGCGAGCACCGGGCCCTCGGCGCCCTGGAGCACCTGGCGGACGTACGGCACCCGCTCCTCGCCGCGCAGCAGCGCCGCGTCGGCGTCCAGCGCGTCCCGGCGCAGCTCCGTCCAGGAGGTCGCGGACCACACGTCGGCGGCCACGCCCCACTCCTCGGCGAGCAGCTGCTGCGCCTTGAGCGTCCAGTGGATCGCCGTGCCGGAGCCCAGCAGCTGGATGCGCGGGGCGTTCGCGACCGGGGTCAGACCCGCCGACTCCGCCGTGTTGAAGCGGTACAGGCCCTTGACGATGCCCTCGTCGACACCGGGGCCGGACGGCTTGGCCGGCTGCGGCATCGGCTCGTTGTAGACGGTCAGGTAGTAGAAGACGTTCGGGTCCTCGCCCGGGGCCGCCTCGCCGTACATCCGGCGCAGACCGTCCTTGACGACCGCCGCGACCTCGTAGGCGAACGCCGGGTCGTACGACAGCGCGGCCGGGTTGGTCGCCGCGATGGCGGGGGAGTGGCCGTCCGCGTGCTGGAGGCCCTCACCGGTCAGCGTGGTCCGGCCGGCCGTCGCGCCGACCAGGAAGCCGCGGCCGAGCTGGTCGCCGAGCTGCCACATCTGGTCGGCCGTGCGCTGCCAGCCGAACATCGAGTAGAAGATGTAGAACGGGATCATCGCCTCGCCGTGCGTCGCGTACGACG
The DNA here is from genome assembly GCF_039539045.1 of Streptomyces marokkonensis. Taxonomy (NCBI): domain Bacteria; kingdom Bacillati; phylum Actinomycetota; class Actinomycetes; order Kitasatosporales; family Streptomycetaceae; genus Streptomyces; species Streptomyces marokkonensis. The sequence goes on along the minus strand of NZ_BAABCQ010000204.1, from coordinate 1,948 downwards.
TCGAAGCGGCGATGAAGTCGGCCATCGAACCGGCCTCGGTGATCCCCTCGTTGAGGATCTGGCCGTTCTTGGCCTCCTTGTAGTACATCAGCTGGTCGCGGTCGACCGGCTCGTACGTCTGGCCCTTGGGCGAGTAGATGCCCAGGGACGGGAAGAGGCTCTCCATGCCGAAGGTGCGCGCCTCGTCGGGGACGATCGGCACCCAGCGCTTGCCGGTCTCCTTGTCGCGGACCAGGTCCTTGACCAGGCGGACGAAGGCCATGGTGGTGGCCACGCTCTGCGATCCGGAGCCCTTGTCGAAGGACGCGAACGCCTTGTCGGCGGGCGCGGGCAGCGGCGCCAGCGGGTGCACGCGGCGGGCCGGGGCCGGACCGCCGAGGGCGGCGCGGCGCTCCTGGAGGTAGCGGACCTCGGGGGAGTCGGCGCCCGGGTGGCCGTAGGGGACCACGCCGTCGGTGAAGTCGCTGTCCTTGATCGGCAGGCCGAGCAGGTCGCGCATGTCCTTGAACTGGTCCACCGTGAGCTTCTTCATCTGGTGGTTGGCGTTCTTGGACGCGAAGCCGGTGCCGAGAGTGTGGCCCTTGACCGTCTGGGCCAGGATCACGGTCGGCGCGCCCTTGTGGGCGAGCGCGGCGCGGTAGGCGGCGTAGACCTTGCGGGACTCGTGGCCGCCGCGCGAGTAGTGGAAGCACTCGAGGATCTTGTCGTCGCTCAGCAGCTTCGCCATCTCGGCGAGCGCCGGGTCCTTGCCGAAGAAGTCCTCGCGGATGTAGGCGGCGTCGCGCGTCTGGTACGTCTGCACCTGCGCGTCCGGTACCTCGCGCAGCCGGCGTACGAGCGCGCCGGTGGTGTCGAGCTGGAACAGCTCGTCCCACGCCGTGCCCCACAGCGACTTCACGACGTTCCAGCCGGCGCCGCGGAACTGGGCCTCCAGCTCCTGCACGATCTTGAAGTTGGCGCGGACCGGACCGTCGAGGCGCTGCAGGTTGCAGTTGATGACGAAGGTCAGGTTGTCCAGGCCCTCGCGGGAGGCGAGGGTGAGCGCGGTGGTGGACTCCGGCTCGTCCATCTCGCCGTCGCCGAGGAACGCCCACACGTGGGAGTTCGTCAGGTCCTTGATGCCGCGGCTGGTCAGGTAGCGGTTGAACCGCGCCTGGTAGATCGCGGAGATCGGGCCGAGGCCCATGGAGACGGTGGGGAACTCCCACAGCCAGGGCAGCCGGCGCGGGTGCGGGTAGGACGGCAGGCCGTTGCCGCCGGCCTCGCGGCGGAAGTTGTCGAGGTGGTCCTCGTTCAGCCGGCCGTCGAGGAAGGCGCGGGCGTAGATGCCGGGGGAGGCGTGGCCCTGGATGTAGAGCTGGTCGCCGGAGCCGTCCCCCTCCTTGCCCTTGAAGAAGTGGTTGAAGCCGGTCTCGTACAGCCAGGCCGCGGAGGCGAAGGTGGCGATGTGGCCGCCGACGCCGTACTTGCTGCCGCGGGTCACCATCGCCGCCGCGTTCCAGCGGTTCCAGGCGGTGATCCGCTGCTCCAGCGCCTCGTCGCCGTCCACGGCGGGCTCGTCGGCGGTCGGGATGGAGTTGACGTAGTCCGTCTCGAGGAGCTTCGGCAGTGCGATGCCGGCGCCCTCGGCGCGCTCCAGTGTGCGGCGCATCAGGTACGCGGCACGGTGCGGCCCGGCCGCCTTGGTAACGGCGTCCAGGGAGGCCCGCCACTCGGCGGTCTCCTCGGGGTCGCGGTCCGGGAGCTGGTCGAGCTCGCTCGGCTGGATGGCTTTGGGGTCGGTCATTTCGCCGCCTTCCTCAGTCGAAGGGGGTTCCCTCATCGGCAAGGGTTCGGGGGTGCCCTAGGTCTTTGGCAGGACAGGGCTGGTCTCTGGTGGGAGTCCAGACGTGACTCTAACTCGCTGATCGATGATCGATCAAAGGGTTGAGGAGCAAAACCTCTCGAC
>NZ_BAABCQ010000203.1:0-13035 GCF_039539045.1 Streptomyces marokkonensis | reverse complement strand
CTTATGTCCGTTTCGCCTTGCCGTTGGGCACTAAAAGGGCGTTGCCTCGCCGTGATGAGCGAGTGTACTTTGCATACACCTGGAAAGATCGACCCGGGGGCTTCTGGACTTAATCGCATGTGCGGGAGATGCTGTGCCTCCCTTCCCCGCTTCCTTCGTGTCGGCTGCCTGAGGTGGTCTATTCATTGCGAAATCAGTCGAGGTGCACACTGGTGATTGCCGAACCGTCGGAATTCTCGGCTGCGCGGGAGAACGAGTACGACGAAGAAGTGGCAGGCCGCGACCCGCTGGGCGCCGACGCCGTCCTCATCCACCTGCCCGAGGTGAACGAACGCGGCGACCTGACCTGGCTGAAGGAGCAGGCGCGCGCGCTCGCCGCCGCGAGCGTGGACGTGTCCACGGCGGTGGACGCGTGCGCAGGACTGCGGGATCTGGGCTTCCTGGTGGCGTCCGCCGTCAGACACGCACCCGAACTCGACATCTCACCCCTGGAACCGGCACTCCTGCGGCTCGGCGCCCTCGCCGGGGAAGTCCCGCGCGACACCGTGTACAGCTACAGCACCCGTAACCCGAGGGGCGTACGCCGTCGCAGCTTCACCGGGACCGCCGAGGAGGAACTGTTCATCGACAGCGTCGCCCAAGCGAGCGCCCGGCTCAACGACGCCGTCCAGCACCTCGCCGACGTCCTGCACGCCGACCGGACCGCGCCCGCGAACACCGACGGGGCCGACGGTCCGACGGTCACGGCCCTGCGCACCGCGCGCAGCAGCGTCAAGGTGCTCCAGGCCAACCTGCTGAGGGTCAAACGGCATGTGACACCGCAGTTCTTCTCGAGCCGGCTCCGTCCCTACTTCCCCACCTTCACTGTCGGCGGGCAGGCGTATGCCGCACCAGGGGGCGCGCAGATGCCCCTGCTGGCCGTCGATGTCATGCTCTTCGCCCATGCGGCGGGCGACAGCGAAGCCGGTGCGTGGCACCAGACCTACCTGGAGGAGAACCTCCGCTACCTGCCCCCCGCTCACCGGGCGGTCTGCGACGCCGCCCGCGCACGCGCCGCATCGGGCGCGGGCGGCCGGACGCTGGCCGGGCTCGCGGTGGAGACGGGTAATCAGGACGACTTCATCGGCCTGCTTCAGGACGTGCTGCGGTTCCGGTATCCGCATCGGCAGCTCGCCAGGAACAACATGCTGGTGAGACCGGATGGTTCGCTGGGCAGCGGCGGATACACCGATGGCGTGCTCGACAGGATCATCGAGCTGAACAAGGACGTCCTGTACCCGATGGAAGGTGGACGGTGAGCACAGCGCCCGAGACTGCGACCCACTTCCGGCCGGTGCCCGTGGGATTGCTCAGGGGACGCCGACCGGCCGTCCCCGGCCCCGCCGTGCCGGCCGGAACCGGGGTGGAGGTGCGTCACCCCACCCGTCTGAACGCGATGGCCCTCGACCCCAGCAAGATCGTCGGCACGGCGGCGGCCGACGACGGCGAGCCGCGTGGCTCGGGCCATCCCGCGGGAGAACTCTTCGTCGTGTGCGATCTCTTCCGCACCGCGCGGGTGGAGATCGTGCCCGGCAGCGACGAGGTGACGACCACCGGGCACTGCTCCCGGCCGGTCCTCGCACGGCACGCGGCCTCCGTCATGAGGGAACTCCTCGGCATTACCGACGGACTGCTCGTGCACACCGAAGGGGTCGACCTGCCGCCCCACGTCGGTCTGGGCAGCAGCAGCGCGACCATGGCCTCGGTGGCGGTCGCGATCAACGAACTCTACGGACGCCCCGTCGAGGCACGGCGGTTGATTCGCTTCCTGGTGGACAACCACGGTGAGGAGATCGACGGCCGGAGCGACAGTCTCATGCCGGTCCAGTGCATCGGTGGCTCCGCGGCCGCCGGACTGATACCGGGCTCGGTGCAGGTCGTGGCGGGGAACGCCGTACCGCTGCTCTCCGCCGGCCTGCCGGCGGACTACCGCATCGTGCTCGCGATGCCTGCGGACCCCACCGAATGGGACGCGCAGCAAAGCCTCCAGGAGGAGGCCCGCCATTTCGACGACTTCCTGCGCACCGGACGGCGCCATGCCCCGGACATCGCCTACCGGCTGATCCACCAGGCGTGGCCGGCACTCCTCGAAGGGGAGGTACGGGAGTTCGGGAAGCTGGTCTTCGACTACCGCTTCCGCATGGGAAGCATCAAGAACTGTTCCTTCTCCCATCCCCGGCTCCTGGAGTTCGCCGATGCCATCGAGCCGGCCTTCACGAACGGCGCCGCCGATGTCCTCGGACTGTCCTCGGTCGGGCCCCTGTTCTTCGCCGTCACACGCACCGAGCAGAAGGTCACCGAGTTGTTCCGGGACGCGGGACTGCGGACGTTCGCCGCACGGCCATGGTCTGAGGGGTACAGCGTTGTCAAATCCTGGTGAGACCCGGCGGGGCGGCCGCCGGCCGGCCCCGCCCGCCGACTACTGGAACGCACCCGCCGTGGTCCGGACCTTCGGTGACGCCCCGGCCCCCGGCTACCTCGACACCCTCGTGCCCGTCGCGTCCGGCGGCAGCACGCTCGCCGCGGACATAGGGTGCGGGGCCGGGCGCAATCTCTCGCTGCTCGCCCGGCGCGGATACCGTGTAGTGGCGGTCGATCTTCACGAGGCCATGCTGACGGAGGCGCGCCGTCGACGGCGTGACGACGTCACCTACCTCCAGGCGGACGTGACCCGGCTTCCCTTCGCCCAGGCATCCGTGGGTTTCCTGGTGTGCCACGGTGTGCTGCACAACCTGCCGAGCCGTGACGCGGTGGGTGCCGCGCTGGCCGAACTGCGCAGGGTGGCCCTGCCTTCGGCAAGGGTATCGCTGAACGTGTTCAGCTCCAGCTATCTGGACCCGGCCCTGGAGCGCGTCGGCCCGGACACCTTCGTCCTCGGCAACGGGCAGCAGATGACGCTCCTGGAACCCGGGGAGCTGGCGCGCCTGTGTGTGCGGACCGGCTGGCACCTGGCCGACGGACCCCATCAGTACCTGCGTGGCGGAGACCCCGGTCAACGATCTGTCTGGCGAGTGGCATTGGAGCCGTCCTGTGACCGGTAGTCCCCTCCTCTCTCTCACGGAGGTCGATCTCGGCTCTCTCGCCGACCTCGTGGTCAGCCCCCGTCGGCTGCTCGACGCTCTGGGCGGCGAGCGGATCACCGTGCGCGTGGGAGATCACCGTCTCGCGGTGAGCAGCAACGACCCCGCGCAGCTCGACTATCTCCAGACCCTGTTCGTCCCCTCCAGCCGCCTGTGGGCCGTCGAGGCGTCCCCGGGGCCGCCTCCGGTGCGGGCGGCGGTGGGGTTGCGCGTGGGCGAAGACCGCCTCCGTGCGCTGGTCGGTGCCCTCGAAGCGCGATCGCACGCGAAGACGTCCGTCCGCATGCACGTCAACGCCCCCGCCGTCCAGCACTCGATGGCCGACGGAGTGAAGTGGACCTGCGCGGAGGGAACCAGCAGTGTGGACGGGCCCGTACTGGTCGTGCACTCGGACAGGGGCCTGGTCTGCCTGAGCACGGACCACGCCTACGGCCACCTGGACTTCGCACGCCAACTCCGCGAATACGGTTACCGTCGGGCGGAGGACGACGCCTGGGTGGGCTTTCACGCCTCGTGCGCGGAGCTGCCCGGTGGTGGCGGAGCCTTGATCGTCGGCCGGTCGACGGCCGGCAAGTCGACCCTCGCGCTGTCCCTCGCCATGGCGCGGGGCGGCGGCTTCGTGGCCAACGACCGGGTCGTTGTCCGGGCCGACTCCGGACCGGACCCCAGGCTGACGGGGATCGGCATGCCCGTCCCGATCCGGGTCAACGGGGGAACGGTGAAGGCCCTCGGGCTGGTGGAGGCCGTCGGCTGGACGCTGCTGCGTCCGCAGCCCGACTACCGGAACAGTGACTGGGACCGGTTCGGCGGGCATTCCAAACTGAACGTCCTGCCCGCGGAGTGGCGCGACAGGACCCGAACCCGGCTGGTGGACGAGGTGGACCTGCGGGTCGTCATCCTGCCCCGGGCCCGGTCCGCCAGGGTGGGGCTGCGCATAACGCCGGCCGATCCCGCGGAGGTCGCCGACGTGGTCACCGAGCAGTGCATGGCCCCCGACGACGAGGTGTTCGTCGAGGACTGGCTCACCTTGCGGCAGACCGCCGCCGACGAACTGCGCCGCAACGCCGTCCGCACGGTCCGGCACCTCACCCGGCTGCCCGCTCTCTCCGTCGAATTCGGACCGGGCACGTCCCTGCCGGAGCTGGGCGCCGAACTCGCGGAAGTGGCCCGGTCCGTATGGCGATGAACACGCTTCGCCGCATGGGGGGCATGAGTGGCAACAGGGTCGTCTCGCTGGGACGTCCCGCGGTGGCCAAGATCTACGCGTCGCGGTGGCGGCAGCACACCGAGACGGGGGCCCTGCGACTCGTTCGCCCCCAACGCGTCGCCCCGCGTCTGCTCGCCGCGGGCACGCTGCGAGGACGCCCCGTTTCACTGATGACCAGGGTGGGCGGGGGCCCCGGGGACGGCGGCGCCTCCGTGCGGGAGGCCGTCGACCTGCTGCACCGGGTGCACCGGGTCCCCGTGGCGGACAGGCCCGCCGGACGGATCTCCGCTCCCGGCACCTCCCCCTCGTGGCCGGCGTACCTCGAGTCGAGAATCCTGGCCTACCGCGACGTGTTCGCCCAGCGGGGCCTTCGTGAACCGGCGACAGCCTGTGCCACCGTGTCAGATCTGCTCAACCGACTGCCGGACCGGCCGTCGGCCCTGCTGCACAACGATCCCAACCCGTCGAACTTCGTCGGCCGAGGACCACGGTTGCGGTTGGTCGACTGGGAACTCGCGGTCGCGGGCGACCCCCTGCTGGACCTCGTCCGCCTCTGCTGGGAATGGCAGGTGCCCGCCGACGCCTGGCTCGAACTGACCGGCAGGGACTACGACCACCCGCACGTACGCGCCTACCGGGCCGTGCACGGACTGAGCCGGCTCATGGCCGCGGTCTGCGCCCCCTCCACCGGCCGTTCGGCCCTCGGGGAGCGCTGCGCGCGGGAACTGTCCGTCCTCGGACACCTTCCGCGCCTCTATGTGCTTCCACCGCCCACCACCACGCGCACGGACCGGACGGCGCGAGGCGGAGCACCTTCGCCGACCCGATCACGTGGAGACCACTTGTCCTCTCACACATCCCACCCCCTCCAGTACCTGCTGCGGCACACCGTGCCCGGTGCCGTTCTGGAGGACGAGCCGGTGCCCACACGGAAGGGGCTGTCCAACGAGGGCTGGCGGCTGGCGACTGATCACGGGACCTTCATGGTCAAGCTCAACGACGCCCCTGGGGCGGCACAGGAGCACTTCGCGCGGGCGGCCGACGCGTCCCGTCTGCTGCGGGAGCGGGGCCTGGCCGTCCCCCAGGTGTTCGCCTACGGCTCCACTGACACACTTGAGTGGCCGACGGCCGACGCGGAGCCCCGGGCCTACCTGGTCCAGGAATGGCTGGACGGCCAGGACGCCGAGGACTACCTGAGGACGGCCTCGAAGCCCCAGGCCGATCAGCTCTTCCACCGTCTCGGAGCCCTGGTCGGCGCGGTCCACGACATTCCCTTCGCCTGCGGCATCGAGCCCGCGCACGCCGCGGACGTCGGTGCTCTCTACCGTGCCAAGCTCGCCACCCTGCTGGAGCGGAACCGGGCGTGCGGCATTCTTCCCGAGGACGAACTGGCTCTCGTCGGCGACCTGGTGACCCGCATGCACGCTCTGCGCGAGACGAGCACGAGCGCCCGGATGACCCATCATGACCTGCACCTTCCCAATGTGTTGGTGCGCCCCGACGCGTCAGTGGCGCTCATCGATCTCGATTTCATGCGCCCCGGCGACCCTGTGGAAGACTTCGTGAAACTGGAGCTCTGGGCGTTCGGAGAGCCGGCGCACCGCAGCTCGTTCCTCGCCGGTTACCGGGAGGGGCACACCGGACCGTGCCCGCCCGACGCGGAGCTGAGACTGCACACCTACCAGATCCTCAACGCGCTCTCCTACGTCGACTTCTTCAGCCTCCGCGATCCCAAGGAAGCCGACGAATGGACGAAAACACTCCGACAACTGTGCGACGGCGCGCGCGAGAGGATCTCCGTGACCCGGGACGGGGGAAGAGCGTGAAGAATTTCACTGGCGCACCGGAAGAACTGTCCCGGGAGGCACGTCTCGTTCTGTATTTGTCGCGCCCCCGGATGACGGCCCAGGACGTGCAGGTTTGCCGCGACCTGTTGGAGAACGAGACGGCGGAGACGGACTGGGGGCGGCTGGTGGACTTCGCCGGCCGGAACAAGATTCTGCCCCTGGTCGGCTTCAACTTGTCGCGTCATCAGTTGTTCCACAAGCAGGACGGCACCCTGGACATGCCGTACCACTATCTTTTCACCTCGGTCTACCTGACCCACCGTGCGCGCAACCGTGCGCTCGTCGACGAACTGGGCCGCGTACTGAGCCGCATCGAGAGCTCAGGCAGCCGTTACGCCGTCCGGAAGGGTCCGGTCGTGCTCCACGACGTCTATCCGGATCTGGGCACGCGCCGGATGACGGACCTCGACCTCCTGGTGCACTCCGACGACCTCGAAGCCGTTCGGGCAGCGCTACTGGCGTGCGGATACCGCCAGGGGCGCGTTTCCTCGGACGGAAAGAAGGTGGAACCCTTCGCCCGCCGCACACAGATCTTCTGGCGCATGAACCTGAACAACGAGCTTCCCTATATTCGTCTCGCGGAACGGGACGACCTGACCGCTTTCACCTTTGACCTCTGCAAGGACATCGGAAATCGGGAAGCCAACGGGACATCGCGAACCGAGGCGCTTCTGGAGCGTGCGACGAGCGACGAATTCTGTGGGGTGACCGGGCGGCGACTCGCCTGGGACGACCACCTGATGGATCTCTGTCTGCACCTGTTCAAGGAAGCCACCACTCTCTATTACATCGAAAATCAGGCCGACTTGCAGTTGCAGAAGTTCGTCGACATCGCGGGCAGCCTGCCGCGACGATCGGAGACCGAACGGTGGGAGAGGCTCGTCGCACGGGCGGAAGAGTTCGAAGCGAAGGCGGAGGTCTACTTCGCTCTCTCCTACACCGAGGTGCTCTTCCCCAGCACGGTCCCCGCCGGGACGCTGGATCGCCTGCGGCCGCAGAACCTTGAGTACCTGGACCAGTACGGGGCGTCCGACGGCACCCCGGTCGCGTGGAACCGTCCTTTCGTGCAGCGCCTTTTCAGTACCGGGCGGCGCAGCGAGGTTTCCGTCCGCAGCAAGGTTCCCCGCACATGAACGGGACGGAACAGGACCTCGCGCGCACCGGCGGAAGAGGAGCGGACGTCGCCCCGACGCGCAAACTCTTCCTGTTCGACTGCTACGACACCCTTGTCCTGGAGCGCACCCCTGGCAGCGCGCCCGCCCCGGCCGCGCTCTTCGCGCACCACCTGGGCGTCACGGAGACGACGGCGAAGAGGATTCTGTACCCGATCCTGTCCGCGGCCTTCCGGCCGAGCAGCGTCCAGGAGGCGACAACGGACCTGCTCGGACGCGGCCTGCGGCGACAGGGGCTGGAGCAGCACCTGGACCGCGCCCGGGACGCGCTGTGGTGGGCGATGGGGAACGGCGATGGCCGGCACATCGCCGCACCGGACTGCGCCGAGGTCCTGCGGCACATCAAGAAGGCCGGACACGAGGTCCGGCTCATCTCCAATTGCGTGCTGGAGCCGGAGGGAATGCACCGTCTGCTCACCGGACTTGGACTGTCGGAGTTCATCGACCGGGCGTACTACTCCAGCGAAGGACTGGGCAGGAAGCCCGATCTCGCCTTCTTCTCCCGAGCGGCGGCCGGGCAATGGGACACCGTGGTGATGGTCGGTGACTCGGAGCCCCTGGACATGGCGCCGGCGAGAACCCTGGGCATGCGGACGGTGCAGGTGGACCCCGGGCGTCCCGGCTGGGACGAAGTGCTGCGCCTCGCATGACGCGCGGACGCGTGGAGGCCACCGAAGACGACACACAGCGACAAGCCAGGAGGATCGGCCGAGTGGTCGCCCGACCCGAATCATTCGTTTCCGCGCCCCCGTGCGACGGCCGAGGCGGCTGCGACCACGGCGGCCTGCCCAGGGACGTCGACCGGCTCCAAGCCGTCCTGTTCGACTGGGACGGCACCCTGGTGGACAGCCATAACCTCAATTACCGCGGTCTGGCCTCTGCTTGTGCCGAATGGGGGCTGACCATGGACAGCGACTTCTATCTCGACCGCGTCGGTGCCTCCGGCGCGGAACTCATCACCGAACTCGCCACTCGCGCCGACCTCACGGTGCCGGTGGAGCGGATAGACGCCACGGCCCAGGTGAACATCCTCGCCGGTGTGCGGCAGTTGCGGATCCACCGTCCGGTCGTCCGGCTGGCCGAGGAACTGGGCCGGCGGCTTCCCCTGGCCGTCGTCTCCGCGGGCCCACGGCGATCCGTGCACGCGGGTCTCAAGGCCATGGCTCTCCGTCACCACTTCGGCCTCGTGGTGACGGGAGAGGACGCGGCCAGAGGGAAGCCCGAACCCGATCTGTTCATCTTCGCTGCGAAGAAGCTCGGAGCCGAACCGGGCGGCTGCCTGGTCTACGAGGATTCACCCGCAGGGATCGCGGCGGCCGAGGCCGCCGGCATGCGCGTGGTCGATGTCCGGTGCTTCCGCGGCCGTCAGCCGGGTGAGCCCGCACGGGAGAAGAGGTGAACGGCATGACCACTGGCCCACTCCCGCAGCTCCTGCACTCCGCCATGGAGGCCACCGCCGCGCGGCAGCCGGACTCGGCGGCGGTGTACGACACCGAGGGTGTCTGGACGTACGCCGAACTGGACGCCGCGAGCCGTCGCTACGCGGCTCATCTCGCCTCGGCCGGGGTACGGGCGGGTGACCGTGTCCTGATCCGCGCGGTGGCCGAACGCTGGGTGTTGGCGGCGGTCTACGCGTGCTCCCGCATCGGTGCGGCAGCGGTGCCGCTCAGCCCGGACCTGAGGCCGGCCCAATGGGAGGCGATCACGGCGGACGCGGAGCCCGCGGCGGTCCTCACCCGTCCGCCGGCCGCGGCAGACCCCGCGCACCCGCGGCTCATCGACGCCGTTGACCCGACGTCCGCGGTCGTGTTCCTCTACACCTCCGGCAGTACGGCCGCTCCCAAGGCGGTGGTGTGTCCGCACCGCCAGGTGTTGTTCGCGGCCCGGACCATCGCGGCGACGCTCGGCTACCGCGCCGACGACGTCATCCTGTGCCGGCTGCCGCTCTCCTTCGACTACGGCCTGTACCAGGCGTTCATGGCCGCGATCACGGGAGCCTCGCTGGTCCTGCGCGGGCCGGGACAGGACAGCGGCCTGCTGGCCGCCGTGCGCGAGCACGCGGTCACCGTCGTGCCGGTGGTGCCCTCGCTCGCCGCCGTGCTGAACCAACTGGGCCGCCGAGGGCCGGCCCCTGGTGTCCGGCTTCTCACCAACACAGGCCAGGAACTGACCCCCCACCACATCGAGGGCCTGCGTCGGACCTTCCCGGCCGCCTCGGTCCGGCTCATGTACGGAACCACCGAGTGCAAGCGCGTCACCGTCGCGGAGCCCGACAGCGACCTCGTGGCGCCGGGATCGGTCGGCGGGCCCCTGCCCGGTACCACGGTCCGGGTGGAGGATCCCGACGGTCGCCCGGTACCGCTCGGCGAGGAGGGACACATCGTCGTCGGGGGCCCGCACCTCATGGACGGCTACTGGAAGGACGAAGCGCTGACCGAGCAGACCTATCGGCGCGCCGCGTCCACGGGGGAACGCGTCCTGTACACCGGCGACTACGGCCATCTCGACGCGGACGGCAATCTGTACCTCCACGGCCGCCGCGACGACCTGTTCAAGTCACGCGGGGTACGGACCAGCGTCGCGGAGATCGAGGCGGCGGCGCTCGGGGTCCCCGACGTGACCGACGCCGCGGTTGTGCCGCCCCGGGACGGCCACGAGGCCGTCCTCTTCGCCGTCACCACCTTGCCGCCCGACGAGGTGAGACGCCGACTGCACGAACGTCTGGAGGCCGCGAAGGTGCCCGCGGTCTGCAGGGTCCTGCCCGAGCTGCCGCTCGGCGGCAACGGCAAGACCGACCGGACCGCTCTGCGGGCCCTGGTGGAACTCAACGGAAGGACGGACCGCCGTGGCTGACGTGTCGGACCTGGTGCGGCGCTACGGGAGCCCGCTCTACGTCTACGAGCTGGACCGTGTCGAGCAAGCGTGCGCCGACCTCCGCGCCGCGCTGCCCGCACCCTCGACCCTGTACTACTCGTTGAAGGCCAACTCCCATCCGGCGGTGGTGGAGTGCCTCCGCGGGGCCGGCTGCCGGGCGGAGGTGAGTTCCACCGGCGAACTGGGGGTCGCGCTCGACGCGGGCTTCGCCGCCGCGGACTGCCTGTACACCGGCCCGGGGAAGACCGACGAGGAGATGGCCTTCGCCCTCGCCCGGGGCGTCCGGCGTTTCTCGGCCGAGTCGGTGGGCGAGCTGCACCGCCTCGGCCGGGCGGCTACGGCCACGGGGACGGAGGCAACCGTGTTGCTGAGGATCAACGGGGCAGCCGTCGGCGCCACTGGCTTGCGCATGACCGGCGTGGCCTCCCAGTTCGGGGTGGACGAGGAGGAGGTACGGGCCGACCCCGCCGCCTTCACCGGCGTCCCGGGCACCCGTCTCAGCGGCGTACATCTCTTTCCCATCAGCAATGCCCGTGACGAAGACAGCCTCATCGCCTCGCTGCGGGCCGGAGTCTCCCTCGCCGCGCGGCTGCGGGACGAGGCCGGTCTACCGATGAACGTGGTCGATCTGGGTGGTGGATTCGCCGCTCCCTATGCCCGGCCGGGGACCAGACCCTCCTATCCGCGGCTGCGCGACGCCCTGCGGTCCGCCCTCGACGCCGAGCTGCCCGGATGGCGCACAGGGGATGTCGAGATCGCTTTCGAGTCCGGCCGTCACCTCGTGGGTGAGAGCGGCCGGCTTGCCGCCACGGTGCAGGAGGTCAAAAGCAGCCGGGGCCAGACCTTCGTGGTGCTGGACGCCGGCGTCAACCACCTCGGCGGCTTGAGCGGGCTGGGACGGCTGGCCCTCGCCGGCGCCACACCCGACCCGGACGACGGCGACACGGCACCGGCCACCGTCGTCGGCCCGCTCTGCACCCCGGCGGACGTTCTCGGCCGCAGCGTGCGGGTCCCCGCCGTCGAAGTCGGCCGGACCCTGGTCTTCTCCAACACGGGAGCGTACGGCCTCAACGCCAGTCTCGTGGCGTTCCTGGGGCGTCCCGCCCCGGCCGAGGTCGTGGTACGCGGGACGGATGTTGTCTCGGCGACACGGCTCCGGTTGACACATGAACCGATCACCGAGGATGCCGTGGCATCGGAGCGCGCATGACCGGACCCGTGGCGATCGCCACAGAGTTGGAACCCCTGCTTGCCCAGCACGCCGGACAGGCGGACACCGAGGGAGCGTTCCCGCTGAGCAGCGTGCAGGCGCTGCGCGATGCGGGCCTCTTCGGGCTGCTGGTCCCCGTCGAGTACGGCGGCATGGGTCGCGACCTCGGAGACCTGGTCGAAGTGGCGGCGGTCCTGGCCGGGGGCTGCCTCTCCACCGCGATGATCTGGGCGATGCACTGCCAGCAAGTGGACACCGTCGTCCGGCACGCTGGAGAGCAACTGCGCGCCGAACTCCTGCCCCGTATCGCCGAGGACGGCTACTACCTGGCGTCGGTCACGACCGAGCCTTCCAAGGGCGGCCACCTGCTGAGCGCTTCGGCCGCGCTGCACAGCGAAGACACGGACCTACTGATCCGGCGCAGCGCACCGGTGGTCACTGGCGGCGAGTACGCTGACGGATTCCTGGTCACCATGCGGGCCGGTCCGGACGCGCCGCCGAACCAGGTCAGCCTCGTCCACCTCCACCGTGAACAAGTCGAGGCGCGGGTCGTCAGCGACTGGAACGCCATGGGAATGCGCGGCACCCGCAGCGTCGGGATGGAGCTCTCCGGAACGACCGCTGGCCATCAGCTGATCGGTAGCCCCGGAGCGTTTCGCGAGGTCGCCGTCGACAGCATGATCCCCGCAGGTCACCTGGCCTGGTCCGGATGCTGGCTGGGGGCGGCGCGGGGTGCGCTGGACGGGCTGGTCGCACTGCTCCGGTCCCGAGAGCGGCCGAAGGGCATCGACGTGACCAGCGACCTGGTCCGTCACCGCTTGGCGCGCGCACGCGTTGACCTGGACCTGTGCGGCGCGCAACTGCTCCGCGTCCGCGACGAGGTGCTGGGGAGACGGCGCGCCGGGGTATCACTGGCCGATCGGTCCTTCCAGATCCGGCTGGACACCCTGAAGGTCGCGTGCTCAGAACTGACCTTCTCGGCGGTGGACCGGCTTGTCCAGCTGAGCGGCATGACGACCGGGTACCGGTGCGACTCCCACGTGCCGCTGGAACGGCACCTGCGGGACCTGCGCTCGGCCAGTCTCAACTATTCCAACGACCGGCTGCTCGGCGCCATCGGCACGATGACGCTGTTGGACGGCTCAGGACAGCTGACCTGAGCGCCGTTGGCACCCCGCGGCGAGCGAGCTCTGCCGCGAACCTGTGTTCCTCACTCCCACTAGCAGAAAGGTCAACATGATGGCGGAACAGCCGTGGCCTCAGTCCTTCGAGCAAATCCTGCGTGCCCATCTCACGTTTCTGCCCGCCGACGAACCCGTCGTCCCGGAACTGCCCCTCGTGGACCGCGGTTTGGACTCCTTGGCGACCGTGAGTCTGCTCCTGGATCTGGAGGAAGCCTTCGCCCTGACCATCCCCGACGAACTGCTGACGGCGAAGACATTCGCAACACCGGCCGACCTCTGGTCGGTGATCGACTCGCTCGTGGCTGCGAAGCCGTCCAGTTCACAACCCATCGACGGCGACGCCCACTTGTACGACCGCCACGGCCACGGGGGCATTGAATGAGTGGGTTCCAGGGGAAAGGAGCGCCCACGACTGAACCCGT